>NZ_AQXL01000110.1 GCF_000376225.1 Effusibacillus pohliae DSM 22757 | reverse complement strand
CAGCTTCACCAACTGGGGGACACTGTTCGGTGACCAGGTGCTGGCCTCTGCCTTGCTCGACCGGCTCCTACACCACGCCACCACCATCAACATCCGCGGCAACAGCTACCGGATGAAGGACAAGCTGCGCGCCGGGGTGACACATGCACTGAAGGAGGAGGTGACCGCGTAGACCGAACATATGTCTGGGGAATGATGCGCGATGATTTTGGGGAAATGAATCCGCTGTTTGTGGGGAATCGAGCGCGATTTTTTTGGGGAGTTTTAATCCGCTATTGACAACTTCAATCCACTTACGATGAATCAACTGGCGTTAACTTGATGAGCCAACTCTACTCTGAAATGGGCACTTCTAGTTGGGGTACAACGATTTACAATTGGCACTCAGGGATGGAGATTCACGCCAGAAATTATGGAGGGTATCACTTCCAATCTAACGAAATCACTGGTGACTATTGGACGGGACTAACAAACGAAATTAATGCAGGCCGTCCCTTGGGAATGTATTTTGGTTTGAGTGGCTCTCCCTATACCTACCATTTTGTAGCGGTGCGTGGATGGTTAACGTGAATACATGGGGAACCGATTCTTGGATCGATTGGTCCAGTTCATCCGGATACACCTTATTATACGTACACCCAGGCTACTAAAAAAGCCTGGGTCGTCAGATGTTCCATGCCAAAGGGAGCGTGATCGTCTTGCAGTATTCGCGAATCGCGGCCGCCGTTTGTCTGTACCTGCTTTGCCTCGTGGATCTGGCCGGTGCGAACGGTCTTCCCGTCTCGCTGGAATCTTCCCCGTCCGCCATGCTGGTACCAGATGCCAATTCAAAAATAGAAGTTGTCGCAGAAGAGCTGACGTTCGATTTTCGCCCGCCCGCCGCTCCTTCCGATGCATCACCGTTGGTCACCGCCAAATATCGACTGAAAAATCCATCGCCGCAAGCGGCACCCCTCAAGGTAGCGTTTCTCTACCTGAAACCGGCAGCCGATATCAAGGCCACCTGGAACGGACAGGATGTCCCGATGCAACCGCCGGGACCGGATATGCCGCAGGGTTGGCAGCCCCCGCAGGGACTGGAATCAATTAACCGAATCGACACGCGCTGGCTTAATCCGTCAACCGGCGAGACCTATGCGAACAAAACGGTGTACGCAAACGGGCTGCACACCGCCTTGTTTCCCCTGACGGTTGCCGGCGGATCGGAAGGGGAGTTGGTCGTGACCTACCATCAGGAAGCCACCGCCTGCGATGCGTGCAACGATTCCCGGAAACGGATGTACCATTTCACATACCTGCTGTCACCCGCCGGCTATTGGAGTTCGTTTCAAAACCTGTCTATCCGAGTGATTGCACCGCCCAATTTGGCGATCGCCACCCAACCACAGCTTGATGTCAGGGAAACCGGGGAAGGCGGCCGGATCCTGAGCGGGTATTTTAGCAGTTTACCGGACAGTGAATTTTTTGTTTCCGTTCACAACCGTTCCATTGCGGGCACTCCGTTTCCCGTCGGATCAACGGTGACGCTCCTGCTTCTAGCGACCGGCACCTGGATGCTGCTGCGCCGGGCCAAAATGTCCAGTCGCCAGTGAAAGGAGAAAAGGGGCAACCTAGCAGGTTGGGCTGCTCGAATCGGATGAGATTTTATACTCCCAACGTCTGCGAGAGTACCGTTCGGAACTTCGTTCGTCACTTGCGTGAGCAGCATGGCATCCCGAAAAGCAAGCCCATGCGCCAGTACGAAGCGATCGAAGATCCACCCATGGGACAGCAGATGCAGGTCGATTTCGGCGAAACGAAAACGCACGATCTTCATCAGCATCCTGTGCGGTTATCGTGCATAACGTTCGTCCTGTCCCATTCCCGGTACAAATACGTGGAATGGCAGGATCGACCGTTCACCACAACGAACGTCATTCGTTGTCATGAAATGCCTTCGAATTTTTCGGCGGCATGACCCGTGAGATCGTCTATGATCAGGATCATTTGCTGCTCGTCAGCGAGAATCATGGTGACCTGATCCTGACAGCCAAATTCGCTGCCTACGTCCGGCAACGCGGATTTCAAGTGCGCATGTGCCGCAAGCAGGATCCGGAAAGCAAAGGGCGGGTGGAAAACGTCGTTGGGTTCGTCAAACGCAACTTTTCCCGTCATGGCGAGCGTGTCGTTATAATCCATGAACAGGCAACTGTGAACAATCCGTCCATCGTCTGGATCTTAATGCCCCGGCGCCAACATGCTCGCTAGGAACAAACAAATCCCTTTAGCTGAGCGTAGATCTTTAAAAATTGCTGGAAGCTACGCTTCTTTGTCATGCCTACTTTTCTGGAAAGCAGCATAAAAAGAGCGAAGAACTAGCAGTTTCCAGCTACAAACACCCTAAACCACTAAACATTCCCCAAACGGCCCAGATCATTTCCGAGCCTCTATTGTAATCAACCGGATCGATCAAATCTTTCGTTTCTGGTATAATTCCATAACACTTGGTCCAGTTTTTTCCACAGGACGTAGCGGATTTGTTCCGGTTTGTTGTATGATACACTTGCAAACATCAATCGGATCGGAGGATGTGCGTGAATCGGTCGGATCGCCCCCTGGCGGGGCAAGTGGCGATCGTGACAGGCGCCTCGCGCGGCATCGGCCGGGCAATCGCCCAGGAGTTGGCCCGGCTCGGCGCTGCCGTGGCGGTCAACTATCTCCATTTAAAAGAATACGCGGAGCAAGTGGCATCGCTGTGTGAGTCTTTCGGGGTACGGGCGATCCCTGTGCAGGCGGATGTGACAAAACCGGAGGATGTCGCCCGGCTGGTGGAAACCGCCTGTTTGTATCTGGGCAAGCCCGACATCCTGGTCAACAACGCCGGGATCGCTAGCCACAGTTTGCTGATCGACACCACCGAGTACGAATGGGACCGGGTGATGGCAGCCAACCTGAAAGCCCCATTTTTGTGCGCAAAATCGGTGTTGCCGCACATGATTCGGAAGCGGTACGGACGAATCATCAACATGTCGTCCATCTGGGGAATTGCGGGAGGTTCGGGGGAAGTGGCCTATTCGGCGGCAAAAGGCGGCCTCATCTCGTTCACGAAAGCGCTCGCGAAAGAGATGGGGGCGTCCGGGATCACCGTTAACGCCGTTGCGCCCGGCGTGGTGGAGACCGATATGCTAAGCATGTTAACCCAGAGCGATCGCGAAAACCTCTCCCAGCAGACGCCGGTCGGACGGCTGGGGACGCCGCAGGACATCGCATCGGTGGTGAGCTTTCTCGCCCTGCCCGCATCCGGCTTTATCACTGGCCAGGTGATTTCTCCCAACGGCGGGTTCCTCACTTAAAAAATGACCAGCTTTTCCCTCGAGTCGAAAAGCTGGTCGTTTGTTTGCAGGTCACTGTTACCATTGCTGATCCGCTTTGATCAGATAAAACGAGCTTCCGCGATGATCCCACGCTTGTTCGGCCATTTGAATCGTCAGGTAACCTCTCGCCGCCTGCCTGTACAGGTCGGCCAGACTGGTCAGCGGCAGCAATGTCCGATTCAGTTTGCCGAGCGTCCATTCACCCGTTTCGTCAACCTTCACCTTTCCCGCATACGCAAGGTTCAACCGCTCCGACAGGTCGTCGCCGATAAACGTTTCGACGACGGCGGCATACTTGTAGGCGGTGTCGACAAACAGCATGCGGCGCGTCTCCTGGCCATCCGCCTTCACCCGGCCCAGAATCTCCAACGCTGCACACATTTTTTCGGCCGCTTCTACCTGTTTGAACTGTTGGTACGCCTCCGTGATGTCGCGTCCTGTGGAATCGAACACCTTCCCGTTTTTCATCGTCAGCGGAAAGAGAAATGGTTTCTCCGACAAGTGAATCCCTCCTACCGGTGAGCCCACACGACCGGTTCCTGCAAGAGTTTTATTATCCATTATCCCTTTTTTAGCGCCCCATAAACTTCCGTATCATATTTTTCCGCCAATTTCGGATCGTACGTTTTCACGTACTTCGGTTCTGCCGACAGCTTCGCCCCATAGAACATCACGTCGCGAACCTCGTCCACTTCGATGTCCACCTTGATCATGTTGAGGGCGACACCTTCCAGACGCTTCGTATCTGCCTTGGCCACACCGCTGATCGAGTAGCAGGAATCGGGTCCCGGCACCGCCACGGAAACCCGTCCGTCTTTGTTGATATTCGCGACGACGCGGGAACGCGGGTCGATCGCGAAGCGGATCCGTTTCGGATTGATCGCAAGCAGCCAAGAAATCGCCGCGACGTTGGGGGCGCCTGTCTCATGATCGGTCGTGTGGAGAAACACCAATTTTTCCCCTTGCAAAAAATCCACCAGTTCCTGCGACAATTCGGTTGCCACTTTTTCTGCCATAGAGATCCCCTTTCCAATTGGCAAGCAAATTTTTCCCTATTATACCATAACGCATGCGCGTTCTCCGTTCTGTCTTCATCTCATGCATACGCCCGGCCGGGCAGGACATCCTATTGGCAGAACGATCCGGTTGCGGCTTGAGCCGTCGTGGAAGGGAGGTTATCCGATGTCCATTGCAGAACGTCCTACACTACATGACACGTTCGCTGATGATCCGATGCTTGCCAGCATGCGGGAAGCGGACGACCAGATGGAAGCGGAACAGGAGACGGCAAAGCAAGAGATTCCGTTCGATTCACCGTTGAATCCTTATATGGACTGACAAAACAAATGGAGTGTCAACGTTTGCCGTTTGCACTCCATTTTTTGAGCAAGCATCACGCGATCGCTTACCTCAAGCGCGGAAACGAAATCCAGCCGAGCAAGTTGATCCGGTGCTGCTTGCCTTTTTCCCGCACATACCCAAAAAAGTCTCCGAGAAACATCTCCCATTTCTTTCCGATCTCCTTTTTCAGCGCCTGGTCGTTCATAACCGCCGCCACGCTTTGATTCAGAGCGGTTTCCAGATGGGCTAGCGCCTGCCGCAGATGGTGATCGATCGTTTGTTCTTCCGTCATACGCCTCACTCCTCGCTTGCAACCTTATTCGAGAGCAATCTCTCGGTCCAACTGTTTTTTCATTCGTTCAAACTGGGCTTCCGCGATGATATCTTCCATTTCTTCGCGCGTGATCTGAACCGCGTATTTTGCCCGGTTGACCAGCTCTTCCGCTCCCCGGATACCGATAACGGCCAGGGGACGCAGGACATTCTTGGCAATCGGCAGCACCACCGGAGCAGCTAGTGCAAGCGCGATGCCGGTGACGATTTTTTCAAGGTTACCTTGCATTCTCCCATTTCCTCCTTCGGAATCGTTTTAGACCGCCGAATCAACCGTTTCCACGGCGGCGGCCACCTCTACCCGGGGCAAATTATGACGCTCTCCGATAGCCCGTTCAACCGGTACTTCGAGCTGGCTGACGCGCGTCGCCCGGACCAGGAGGAGCAAGAATACGGCGTCCGCCAGCACATTGATGGAAAATGAACTGAACCCGAACGGGATCGCCAGCAGGCAACCGACCACATTCCAAAGCTTCGCGACCACCAGATGCTGCCGGACCATCTGATCGATCCGGCGGGCGTACTCTACGGCCGGGACGACATCCTGCAATTGTTCCAGTGAGACAGACGGAATGTTCATCGTGTTGGCCAACTCTTTCGCACCGAAAGCATCCCCACTTACAAGCAGCACATGTTCCCCCTGACGCAGCATCGCGTGGAGATCGTGCGCCGCTCGCCTGCCTTCACAGGCTAACCAGGTAGGTTCGATTCCCTTTCGAAGCAGCGTCTCCCGATCGATCTGCAGGCTGTTGTGCAAAGCGCCGATCTGCCATTTCGAATTGGCAGCCCGGTTGACAAAATCGGCAAATTCGGGCGTAACGCCACCCATTTTGCCGGCCAGCAGCCCGCGGCACAACCGTTGGTTGTGTTCCTGTTTTGCCAAAAATTGGAACAGATAGCCTGCTTTTTTCAACCGTTTCGCTTCCAGATCGTACTCGCTGCAATCCACGCCGTTTTGCCGCATGAATTCCCGGTCGCCGAGCAACACTTCCAACCCGTTGACTTTCCCTTTGATACCATGCTCTGTCACTGACACGTCAAAAGCGGTACGAACGGTGCGACCGCTTGCTTCCGCCTGCCTGAACACCGCCTGTCGCCACGGGTGATCGCTTTTCTTCAGGAGGGATGCCGCGAGACACCAGATTTTTTCTGCCTGATCCCGCTTCGAAACGCAGCGGATGTCCGAATCGTCATCCTGCCTGAAAATCAATGAGGTGTCTTCGAACAAAACGGTTTTCGTGCGGGCCAGTTGCAGCAAGGAACCGCGGTCCGGCACTTGATATCCTCGTTCGCGAGCGATTACCTCCGCCTGCCGCCAGGCATAATCGGACGGCAAGGTGGCCGGCCGCGGGTTGGCCGCCAGCAGCACGGCCAGCCCGGTCAGCGGATTGCGGGTGGCCGCCCATGCGGCGGCAGCGAGAGCGATTCCCCAGATGCCCGCCTGTTCGCTGTACCGCCTGATTTCCGGACAGGACCAGGCGGGCGACGCTTTGCTGTCCTGCTCAAAAGCCGCCTGCTGCCGCTGCCAGTTCAGATACTGGATCAAGCTCAGTCCGCACAGCACGACCAAATTTTCCCGCACCAGCGCCAGCACCAACGCACTCAGAAAAATCGGATCGATCGTCGGTTTGCTGCCGCTCCGCTTGCCGTTGCGCACCGCCTGCTGAACGACCTGGGCGAAAACCGGATAACCCATCACCACCGAGACCAATCCGGACAGGTAAAAAGCGGCCGGATTTCGCGCCAGGGCGGACGGTCCGCCAATCCACAACTGTTTGACGGCAAGCGCCCCCAAACCGCCGACCGACAACGCCAAGCCCAGGGGAACCCGTTCGCCCACATATTCGTTTTTTGCGACTGCGGAAGCGGTCGGAAGCGAAGTCACACCGGCCGGCTGGGCGGCAGGCGCCACTTCCCGCTCCGCCGTCTGCATCTGCACCATTTGCGCTTCAAAAGAGCGGATGTGCTGCAGGATGGCCTGCAAAGTGATCCGCTGTTCGTCGTACACGAACAAGACTCGGCCTGTCAGCGCGCAGGGGGAAACTTTACAAATCCCTTCCAGCCGCCGAAATCGCTGCAAAATCCAGCTTTCCGCCTGTCGATTGTGTCGGAGTCCGTGCACCTCGACGCGGACTCTGCCAGGGAGCGCTCGCACGAGTCTCCCTTTCTCGTGGATTCCGGGCATAACGATTCTCCTTAAAAATCAGGTTGAACTAGGCATATTGTGAACGGTTTGCCAAATTTTATTACTGAACGGGCGCAGAATATTTTTGGCCGGTTCGGGTATGCTTAGCAGCAGTTGGCTGACTTTGGCATTGAATGGAGGGTTCTGGATGGTTCGATTTTTCCGATCGCCGCTTGGTCTGACCCTGACCGCCGCCACCGTCATTCTGGCGCTGTCTCCGGAAGCCAGGCAAGCGGCCCGCAAACTGGCGGTGAAAGGCACGGTCGCCCTGTTGGATTTGATGGACCAGGTTCGCAGCACCGCGACCGGTGCCCGGGAGCAGTTGAGTTCTCTGGTGGAAGAGATGCGTCTCGTGGAGTCCATGGGCGAAGAGTCGCAAAAGCAAACGGAGCCGGTCCAATCTTAACCGTTATTCCCCGCCAGCTACCGGGGATTTTTGAACCGCCTGACAGGCGAACGGGCACAGAAGCGGCCGCGTCCGCTCCCGCTAGTACCGCTCGGCAGCAAAAAGGGGCAGGAACAACCGAAGTTGTTTTCGCCCCTTGTTTCGCGTTACGCAGCTGCCCCCTGATTTGCGGAACGGGATCGCTGGAGCAGCTTGCCGATTCGCTCCAACAGCGGCCAAATGATCTGTTCGCTTGTGGAAGCGACCGGTCCGACCCCACCGGCAATGGCTGCGGCAACCAGCCAATCCTGCAATGCGAGCGGTGTCGTCTGCAACAATTGCGACAGTCCCGGCAGATGGATGCTGAGAGCGAGAATCGCAAGCGAGGCGAACAAAGCGATCGCCAACACCCGGTCTTCCCACAGGTCGCTGAGCTTGGCGAGACGCGACTGTCGGCGCCAGTGAAACGCCTGCCACAATTGCGACAATATCAACGTGGCAAACGCAAACGTAGCGGCAAACAGTGGATCGTCGCTGATCAGCAGCCCGCCCGCATACGCCAGTAACGATATGCTGCCCGATACGATCCCATGCGTCACGATCGGTTTGTGCAAGTGTCCCAGATCGCTGTTTTGGTGTGGCTGTGAAGGATCCATCCCGCGCCGTCCTGCAGCCAACCCGATCGATGCGACGGTGCCGGTCAGCAGGTTGACGATCACCGGTGAAAGCGCATGATGGGCCCCGGCCAAACCGGAAACGATCGAATACACCGCTTCTCCGATGTTGCCGCTGAGGATGAATCCATTGGCATGGCCGATGCGGGAGCGGGCGTGCCGGGTTTCCTCCAGCGTCTCCACGATGTCCTGCAATCCCCGCCGAATTCCCTGTTCGATCGCCATCCAGACCGCTCCGTAATATGCCCGTTCCTGGTCGCAGCACCCGATAAAACACACATCGGAGAATTGCTCACGCAGTTTTCGCAGCACCTGCAGGCGCTCCCGTTCATCGGCGGCGACGATCCACATGTCGGACTGCTGCAATTGCGCTTGTCCATGCTCGAGACCGGCCAGAAATTCGCTCGCCGGAAGGATGCGGACGTTCGCATTCTCAAACACAACCGCTTTCCGGAAGGTCGGATCCTGCAGTACGCATTCATGCACGGTCAGCACAACGGGCAGGCCGAGTTTTGCAAACCGTTGCAACAATTGGGACGAAGCTTGGTACGTTCGCCGAAAAGCCAGAGCGCCAATCCAGATCAGGCCATCAGTCTCCTGTTTCGCAGCCGCCTGTTGCCCGTCCGGTTGCGGAAGCGTGCCAGCTCCGCGAAGGCGGTAAGCAAATCCAACGGTGCACTCGTGGTGCCGCCGGGCGGTTTCCAGCCAATCCTCCAACGACCGGCGAATCCCGTCAGTTTTGGCAACGGTGTTGTCCGGGTTCAGAAGAGCCAGATTTTGCTCCGGTCCCATCACCCGCCGGCAGCTTTCAAACAGCAGTTCCGCCGGCCCGCGAACCACTTCCACAATCGGTCCGCCGGGGACCTGGAAGGCTCGCATTTCAAACAGACCGTGCTCCGGCAAGTCAGTGTGATCGATCCATGGCCAGCCGCTCACATCGAACGCTGTCGGCACCTGAAAATGGCTGTACAGCCGGTTCACCGCCCGGTCATAAGGCCCCCATTCCCCGTCCACGCGGGCAAACAGCCTCGCCGCTTGCACGACGGACAGACATTCGGATGAACCGCTTGGTTGTGTCCGAATGCCGCTTTTGTAAAAAAGCAGCTTCCCCGCATGTTCGTGGTCCTGTACATCAGCTGCCACCGTCCAGTGCGACTGCGGACACCACAACTTGCTGGGATGCATGTCCTGCGTGAGAGCTTGTTCGGAGAGGACCACCAGCTTGGTGTCCTCCAGCCGGTCCACATGGTGCAGACTCGGCAGGTCCTGCCCTCTCCAGCCGGTTCTCTGGACCGCGGTCCAAAACGCCAAGCAAATCGGCAACGAGAAACCGCCTGGAATCACCGACGTAGCAACAGCGCTGGCCGTTTCCACAGCCACCGCCGCAGGCCAGCCGACCGCCAGGACCAAGCCGGCTGCGAGCAGCAGGACCACCCAGCCGATTTTGGTCAGTTGCTTGGAAAACTGATTGTAGCGTGTTTCTGTAAACAAATGTTGATGTTTTGGTTTGCGAAAAATGGACGCATGCCGCGTGGAATTCCCGGTGGCGGTGACGAGGGCTTGCGCCGCGCCGCCGATTACAACCGATCCGGCGACCAGCCTGTTCGCATCCGTTGCGGCATGTAGCCGTACAGGTTGCCCGAATTCAGAATTCGCCGCGCATTTCAACATGACACGAAACGAAGAATCGGCATCCATTTCGCGGACCTGCAGATTCGTGCAGCGCAAGATGACGCAATCGGCCGGCACCACATCGCCTTGCCGCAGGAAAACGATGTCCCCCGGAACCACGCGGGCCGGAGCGACTTGACACAGTTTGCCGTCCCGCAGGACGGTCGCAGTCTTTTGCTGTTCCAACTGGTGTCGGTAGCTTTGCTCGGACCGCAGTTTTAACCGGGTTGCATAAGCGGCCGAGACGGCAAAGACCAGAAACACAATGGCGGCGTCCGCGTATTTGCCGATCGCCAATGCCAACGCGCCGAAGCCCAACAGGCTGAGTGCGGCCACATTTTTAAAATGTTCGCCGAATAGTTGCGCACGGCCGACCTGCGGCCGGTAGTGGTTATACCCGTGTTGCTGCAGGCGGGCGGTTGCCTGCTCCGAGGTCAACCCTTTCTCCCAACCGTCCATCAAATCGCTTTGCTGCAGCTGTCCTTGCACAAGATTCGGCTGCTGGCCGCCCGTCACCAAATTTTGCAGGAAAATCGCAGGAATCCGCGTCAACTGAAGCGCTACCCTGCCCACTCTGTTGATCATCTGGATCATACCGGTTCACCTCGCTGTTCCGGATCTCAAATCCTCCTGCCCCTAGATTCCCCAATCCAGATTCGATTAACCGACTGACAGTTGCGGGCGCAGCTGGTAATTTGCGGACTTCCGTCCGGAAAACCGGTGCAACGAGCCAAGGATGGTTTCGGTCAAGCGCGGGGTCAACCGTACCGCTGCAAAAACGGTCGCCAGAATCAACGCCCAATGATGGAGACCGAGCGGCACGCTGTTGAACGCAAACCGCAATTGCGGCAAGTAGATGGCAGCCCCGAGCCCGGCCAGCGAGACGCCCAAGGTGGCGATCATGATCGAATCGCTCCGCCAATCTCCCGGTTCGCCGCTGCCTTTCCGCCAGTAGGACACTTGCGCCAATTTTCCAATGCACAGAGCGGCCAACGCCATCGTTCCGGCCAACGCAGGATTGCCGGTGAAAGTAGTGGCTCCCAGAAACAGAACGCTGGTCGCCAGCCCGACCAGCGCTCCGCCGGCGATTACCCGGGCGATCTGTCCTTTGTCGAACACTTCGCTGGCTGCGGGCAGCGGTCGTTCGGCAGCCGCCAGCCGGCCACCGGGCCGGCCGAGGATCATCATCATGGTCGGCAGTGAATCGGTCAACAGGTTCATGAACATCATTTGCAGCGGCATCAGAGGCAGCGGCAAACCGACTGCAACAGTCAGCCCCGCGTACAGCACTTCCGCAAAATTGCCGGTAAAAATATACCCGATCGTGCTCCGGATATTGCGCAATACTGACCGCCCTTGGCGAATCGCCTGGACGATAGTGGAAAAACGGTCGTCCATCAAAACCAGCGAAGCGGATTCTTTCGCTACATCGGTGCCCGATCCGAGCGCAATGCCGACGTCCGCCTGCTTCAGTGCCGGTCCGTCGTTCACTCCGTCACCTGTCATGGCGACGATCCGTCCCCGCTTTTGCAGGGCGGACACGATCCGCTGCTTGTCAGTAGGTGACACCCGGCTGTAGATTCGCACAGAGTCGCTGGCGGCCGCCAACTGTTCATCGCTCACGTTTGCCAAATCGGCCCCCGTCAGCACCTGGCCGGGTTCCCACACCAGCCCCAGTTCCCGGCCGATGGCTTCCGCGGTTTGCGGATGGTCGCCGGTGATCATCACAACTTGGATGCCCGCCTTTCGGCACGCCGCGATGCTGTTTCGCACATCCTCGCGCGGCGGGTCAACCATCGCAAACATTCCGCCAAACACCAGATCGGCTTCCAGTTCCTCCGCTGGCAACGAGACCGGTTCCTCCTGCAGCTTTTTGTAGGCAACCGCCAGCACACGCATTGCTTGACCGGCCGCTTCCCGCTCCTGGTCGATGATTTTGGTGCGCAGGCGGGGATCCAGTTCGCAGACGGCACCGCCGATTTTTGTAAACTGGCATCGTTCCAGAACCACATCGACCGACCCTTTCATGAAGACGAACGTATCGCCGCCGCGATTTTGGCAGACAACTGTCATGCGCCGCCGGTTCGAATCGAACGGAATCTCGAACAGCCTGTGCCACCGGTTGCGGCAATCTTCCGGCGAAACGCCCGTTTGCACCGCTGCCGCAAGCAACGCCGCCTCCGTCGGGTCTCCCTCGACCGCCCGCCGGCTGCCCGCCCCGGCGATGTTCCCTCTCCTTGTTGCCGAATCGACCCGCTCATGAAAGAATGAGGCATCGTTGCAGACAGCAGCAATCGTTGCCAACCACGCCAGATCCTCATCGGGTGCACCCTGGCCACGATCCCCGTCACCCGACACGGTCCACGTTCGATCGGGAGAAATGACGGACCGCACGGTCATCTGATTTTTCGTCAGTGTGCCTGTCTTGTCGCAACAGATGACATCGACTTTCGCCAGCGTTTCAAGCGCGGACAGCCGCCGGATTACCGCCTTGTGGCGAACCATCCGGCGCATCCCCGCAACCAGCGACAGCGTGATCATGATCGGCAGCCCTTCCGAAATTGCGGTGGTCGCCACCGAAACTCCGGTCATCAGCGTTTCGGTCAGCGAGAATCCTTGCATAAATCGCGCCGCTACAACCAACCCGGCAATCAACAGTGCCGAGATGACCAATGTTCGCGCCACCACATTCAGCCTTCGCTGCAGCGGTGTTGGCCGATTTTCCACCGTCTGCAGGCCGCTGGCCAGCTTGCCCATCTCCGTTTTTTCACCGGTTGCGACCACCACCGCTTTGGCCCGGCCGCGAGTGATAAATGTACCCATGTGCAGCATGTTTTTGCGCTCGGCCACAGGCAGGTCCGGTCGGCTGACGGCGGCCGCTTTTGCCACCGGCAACGATTCGCCCGTCAGAGCCGACTCGTCGACTTCCAGATCCCAACTGTCCAGCACAACCGCATCGGCCGGAATCCGATCGCCCGCTTCCAGCAGCAAAATGTCACCGGGCACCAATTCGTTCGCCAGAATCTCCGTTTGCTCGCCCGACCGGATGACTTTCGCCTGATGCACCGCCAGTTTCTGCAACGACCGGATGTCATTTTGCGCTTTCTGTTCCTGGTAGGTGCCGATCACCGCATTGACCGCCAGGATCAACAGAACGCCCGCGGTATCGCGGATTCGCCCGAAAAAAATCGGCAGTGCCGAAATGCTGACCATCGCGAGCGTGGTAAAGTTAAACAGTTGTCGGAAGAGCGTCCTGTACCAGGCGGCCGCTTCCGCCTCCGGCAGTTCGTTTGCGCCGAAATACAGACGTCTGCTGGCCGCCTCCGCGGCAGTCAGCCCATTTTGGCTGTCACTTTGCAGATGCTGCAAAATTTCGGACGGCCGCAAGCAGTGCCAGTCGAGTTTCACAGCGAGCGCGCCTTCTGTGGCAAACTGCTCTTTCGCAGCAGCAGCCAATCGGACCGGTTGCGGCAGCAGCCGTTCAAGTTCAAGCAGCCGCTGTTCCAGCTCCGCATGTGTCAGTTTGCTTTCATCAAACAGAACCAGCACACGGCCGGTGACCATCCCGGCTGACGCCATCCTCACGCCGGGGACCTGCAAGCAAAATTCTTCAAATAAACGGCAGCTGCGGGCGTCGTTTTGCAACCCGTATATGTACATTCGCAAGCGCCCCGGCATACGCCGGACAAACCGCACTTCCAACTCCATTCGCCTCTCTCCTGGCAAAAATCGTTTGCAGACGCCGGTCGGCAGGCCGAAAGGGCCTTCCGCACGCTCGACCGGGAAGGCCTTTCTGCCCGCCGTTATTTTACTGGTGCTGGTCAGGGGAATACATGGTTTGCGTTTTGTTCGCGGCTGTGGCAGTGCTGCCGCCGATCCCCTGCATCGTTTGATTGGCTGTTGACACAATGCTCGACCACGTGTTTGACACTGCCTGGCGCACCCGCGGGAATACCGCGTACGCCAACATGCCGGCTACCACCCATTCAAAAGGCTCCATCAGCTATCCCTCCTCTGACCTGTATTGTCACCATCCGGTTCGGAATCATACAGTCGCGTTCAGCTTGTCAGAAACTGTCGCATGTGCCGCGTAACCGGCAAGCGGCTGCAAATGAACGGTGCGCCCGAAGTTCGCGCGCAGCAGATTGCCAATCCTGTCGACCAAGCGAGCCGTCGGCTTGCTGAGCAGCGAAATCGAATAGCCGATTCCCAGCACGATCACCCAATGCGGCAATGCCAACGGCACAGTTTGGAACAGGCGTTGCAACGGCGGCAGATACACGATCGACAACAGTCCGGACCACGAGACGACCAATGTACCGACCATAAACCGGTCCCGCCACAGGCCGCCCGGTTCCGGTTGCGTATCGCCGCTCCGCCACCAATCGACCGCCTGGATCAGTTCGCTGGCGCAAACGGTCATAAAGGCGAGTGTCCGGGCCAGCATCACATTTCCGGTGAACGCCAGCGCTCCGCTGAACACCGCCATCGTGGTCAGGCCGATGATCACGCCGCGGGAGATGATTTCGGAAATCAGGCTGCGGTCGGTCACATCGCACTCGCTGCGCATCGCCAACCGCTGCGGATCCTGCTGCGGATGCCCCATCGCCAGCGCGATCGACGGCAGCGCGTCAGTAAACAGGTTGATCAGCAGGATTTGGATCGGCACCAGTGGCAGCGGCATCCCGGCAAGCACCGCCAGCATCGCATAGATCACTTCCCCCAGGTTGCCGCTTAGCAGATAGCCGAGCGCCTTCCGGATATTGCCGAGCACCGTGCGGCCTTCCTGCACTCCTTTGCAGATGGTGACAAAATTGTCGTCGGTGATGATCATCGAAGACGCCTGTTTGGTCACTTCCACCCCGCTTTTCCCCATCGCGATTCCGACATCCGCCTGCTTCACCGCCGGCGCATCGTTCACCCCGTCGCCCGTCATGACGACAATTTCGCCCCGATTTTTGAAGGCGGATACGATCCGTAGCTTGTGATGGGGGGACACGCGGGCGTACACGTCGATATGCGGAACCAACTCGGTCAGTTGCGATTCGTTCATTTGCTCCAATTCGCTGCCGGTGATCACCCGCCCCTCGTCCTCAAGCAGATTCAGTTCCCGCGCGATCGCGGCCGCGGTTTGCGGATGGTCGCCGGTGATCATCACCACTTTGATGCCCGCTTTTTTACAGCTGGCGATGCTTTCTTTCACCTGTTCCCGCGGCGGGTCAATCATGCCGATCAGTCCGGCAAAAATCAGGTTGCTCTCCGCGACTTGCTCAGTCCGCAGTTCCTGGTCGGCCAGCGGCCGGCAAGCGACCGCCAGAACGCGCAGCGCCCGTGAGGCAAACTGTTCATTTTGCCGCAAAATCGACGTTTGGTGCGAAGGCGAAAGCGGCACAGCCTGGCCATCAATCTGCACTCGGTTGCACAGTTGCAGGACCTCTTCGATCGCGCCTTTGACGATCAGTTGATGCTGGCCGTCCCGATCGCGGCAGACGACCGACATTCGCCGGCGCTCCGATTCGAACGGCGTCTCCTTGATCCGCTGCCACGGTTTTCGGCAATCGTCCGGCCAGATATTCGCTTTTGCCGCCGCGACCAGGATCGCCCCTTCCGTCGGGTCCCCCTGGATCGTCCAGCCGGATTCCGGAACGGCTGCCGGGCACTGCCGCCATTCCGTCACCCAGTCGGCCGTCCCGTTATGCAGCAGTTGGGCATTACTGCACAAGGTGGCGGCTGTCAGGATCCACCGCAAGTCAGTTGCTTGCTGCGGGTCAATCTCCACCCCATTTTCGGTAAAAAAACCGATCGGCGCGTAGCCGTTTCCCGCCACTTCCCAGGTTGTTGTGGCGCTGGCTATGGCCCGCACGGTCATTTCGTTTTTCGTGAGGGTTCCCGTTTTGTCGGAACAGATCACGGTGGCCCGTCCGAGCGTCTCCAATGCGGACAGTTTGCGCACCAGCGCATTTTTGCCAACCATCCGGCGCATGCCCACCGCCAGCGCGATCGTAATCATGATCGGCAGCCCCTCCGGGATGGCGGAAGTGGCCAGGCTGACGCCGGTCATCAACATATCGACGGTCGGAATGCCGCGGAGCAGTCCGACCAGTATCACGAACAAGCCGGCAGCGAGTGAACCGAACACGAGATATTGGCCGAGCGTGTTCAATTTGCGCTGCAAAGGAGTCGATTCATCCGACTGGCTCTGCATCAGCGCAAACAGGCGGCCCAGTTCCGTGTTCATGCCTGTGGCGACAACAACAGCCCGCGCGCGGCCGCGGGTAACATGGGTGCCCATAAACAGCATGTTGGTGCGATCGGCGAGCGGCGCGTCGGATTCGCACAATCCCGCTTTTTTCGCCACCGGCACCGATTCGCCCGTCAACGACGATTCATCCACTTCCAGATTCCAACAATCGATGATGCGAGCATCAGCCGGGATTTGATCACCCGGGTCGAGAATGATCACATCACCCGGCACCAGCGCATCGGCCGGCACTTTCATTTCCTTCCCGCCGCGCAGCACGCGGGCGCTGGGAGCGGTCAGTTTGCGCAGTGCCCGCGCCTCATTGTCCGCCTTCTGTTCCTGAAACGTGCCGATCGCCGCATTGAGCACCAGGACCCCGAGGATGCTAAGCGCATCGAGTGTCCGGCCCAGAAACAGCGCAACGGCAGCCGACGCGATCAAGGTGATCGTCATAAAATTGGCGAACTGCCGGAAAAACAAACGGCCCCAGCCGGCAGGCGGCACTTCTGCCAGCCGGTTTGGCCCGTGCCTGGCCAATCTCTCATTGATCTCCCTCAATAACAGACCGGACGTGTCGGTTCGCAAGCATTCGATCGTCCATTCGATCGATTGTGCGTGCCAGTGCGTGTCAGACGGGACTTGATGCACGATTTCCGCCGCGGAAGCAGCCACTTCCCGACTGGCTCCGCCCCACGCGACGTCTTCGCAGCCACCACCCGTAACCTCCCCGACAATCTGCAGCATTTCACAAAGTTGCTGCGGCTGCACCACCGATTGATCAAACAAAATCAGTACTCTGCCGGTGACGGGACTGGCTTCCACCAGCCGAACGCCGTGCAGCTGGCCGAGGGCCTGTTCGATCTCGCACTTTCGTTTCGGATTCTGACGCAAACCGTTTACTTTGATCCGCAGCCGCCCCGGTACGTCGGTACGGCTTGTCCAATTCCGCAGAAATTCGAACAATCGGATCCCCTCTTCCATCCAAAGCTGTGTTTATTGTTCGGGGGACCATTCGTTTTTATTCCTTACATCGATTGAACCGATGGGCGCTTGTTCCATGAAAAGAGCCGCCCGCACGGGCGGCCTGCAAGCGGCTCCCCGTGACAAGGCGGCTTATGCCTGATTCGCATATTCTTTTTGCTTCTGATAGCGATCCCGCTCATTTTTCTTCAGAAACTTCTTGCGCAGCCGGATCGATTGCGGAGTGATTTCGCAATACTCGTCTTCGTTCAGATACTCGAGCGCCTGTTCCAGCGAGAGGATGCGCGGCGCCTTCAGTTTGGTGGTTTCTTCTTTCGTCGCGGAGCGGATGTTGGTCATCGCTTTCGCTTTCGTAACGTTGACAGTGAGGTCATTGTCACGGTTATGCTCGCCGACGATCATCCCTTCGTACACTTCCGTCCCCGGTGTTATAAACATCACTCCCCGATCTTCCAGACCTTCCAGGCTGTAGGTGGTGGCGGTGCCCGATTCGCTGGCGATCAGCACCCCCTGCCTGCGGCCTTCCATCTCCCCACGGTAGGGCTGATATGAATGAAAACTGTGGTTCATCACGCCATAGCCGCGCGTTTCCGTCAAAAAATCGGTGCGGAAGCCGATCAGTCCGCGCGCCGGGATGAGAAACTCCAGCCGCACGTTGCCCGTCCCGTGGTTGACCATGTTGATCATATCCGCCTTGCGGGTGCCCAACCGCTCCATCACCGCCCCCATGTACTCTTCCGGGACGTCGATCACCAAATGCTCGAACGGCTCCATTTTCACGCCGTTTTCTTCGCGGATGATCACTTGCGGTTTCGACACCTGCAGTTCATAGCCTTCCCGCCGCATCGTTTCAATCAAAATCGACAGGTGCAGCTCTCCCCGCCCAGACACCAGGAACGCATCGGGCGAATCGGTTTCTTCTACCCGCAGCGAGACGTCCGTTTCCAGTTCCGCCAGCAGCCGTTCTTTCAGCTTGCGGGCGGTCACGTGTTTGCCGTCCCGGCCGGCAAACGGAGAATCGTTGACCAGGAACGTCATCTGCAGGGTCGGTTCGTCGATATGCAGGAGCGGCAACGCCTCCGGCTGCTCGGGATCCGCCACCGTCTCCCCGACGTTGATTTCGCCAAGCCCCGCAATTGCAATGATATCTCCCGCTTGGGCGGTCTCAATCTCGACTCGTTTCAATCCGATAAAACCGAACAATTTCGCAACGCGCGCCTTCTGGATTGTACCATCCCGTTTCACAACAGCCACCTGCGAGTTCAACCTGATCTCCCCGCGCTGCACGCGGCCGATGCCGATCCGTCCCAGATAGTCGTTATAATCGAGCAGCGTGACCTGAAACTGCAGCGGCGCCCCGGGATCGCCTTCCGGTGCCGGAATGTGCTGGACGATCGCGTCGAACAGCACCTGCATGTTCGTCGTTTGCTGATCGGGCTCCAGCGACGCGTAGCCATGCAGGGCGGACGCATACACAACCGGAAAATCGAGCTGTTCGTCGTTGGCGCCCAACTCAATAAACAGCTCCAGTACTTCGTCGACCACTTCCTGCGGCCGGGCATTCGGCCGGTCGATCTTGTTCACCACCACGATCGGCGTCAGGTTCTGTTCGAGCGCCTTGCGCAGCACGAATTTCGTCTGCGGCATGCAGCCTTCGAACGCATCCACCACCAGCAGCACCCCGTCCACCATCCGCATGATCCGTTCCACTTCACCGCCGAAGTCGGCGTGGCCGGGTGTGTCCACAATGTTGATCGTATAGCCGTTATATTGAATAGCCGTATTTTTCGCCAAAATCGTAATGCCCCGTTCCCGTTCCAAATCGTTTGAATCGAGAACCCGTTCCGCCACATGTTCGTTTTCCCGGAAAATCCCGGACTGCTGCAGCAATTTGTCGACCAGTGTCGTTTTCCCGTGGTCGACATGCGCGATAATCGCGATATTTCGCAGTTTTTCCTGGTGATTCATGCTGTACCTCCCGCCGCTTGTGTACGAGACAACCTCAAATGCCGAAAAAACGCTCTTCCGAATCCCCAATGCGGGGAGACATCTGATACGTAACCGTCGTGTGTGAGAAAGCTCATGCCTGACAGCCCCTTTTTCTGTCTAACTCCTCTATTATAGCAGAAAAGCCTCCGCCAGGTTGGCAGAGACTCAGATTTCCAAGATTCGCTTCAATCCCGCTGCAAACGCTGCATCGTCCGCCGAAGTCCGCTTGCGGGGTCCTTTCGTGCGGCCGCCAGCTCGCCGGAATTTGGCCGATTGCTCCCGCAGTTCCAGCAGCAGTGCAATCTCCTCCGGTCGGTACTCCTGTCCGCAGATCCCCAGCGCGCGGCACTGTTTGCCGAGCACCATCGCAGCCAAACCGATGTCTTGCGTAATCACTAGATCGCCTGCCTGGCAGCGGTTGAGAATCGCCAGATCGGCCGATTGCGAGGCATCATCCACCACAATGTGCGTGTCACCGGCCAATTCATGGTGAAAATTGGACACCGTCCAACACGGGATGTTCAGCTTTTCCGCGTACTCGCGCGTGATCCGGATGACTCCGCGCGGACACCCGTCTGCGTCGATCCAGATGTTCCTGACCGGTTCTCGCAACCGCCCCTCCCGGATCGACTGTTCAATTACGTCGGGCACCTCCTTGATCGACTTCAGCACATGAAAATGCCCTTTGGCGGGAATGTCCAGCTCGACGCGATCATATTCCCAACCGTACGCGTCCGGAATGTGAATCGCGTGCAGCCCCAATTCCAGAGCGGGACGAATGTCGTTGCGCGCGGAATTGCCCACCATCCACGTGCGGTTCGGGTCAAAACGGTGTTTTTGCATGATTTTTTTTAACATCAACGTATTTTTATGCTCAAAAATAAACCGCCGCTCCTCCGGAAAAATCGCCTCCAGTCCTGCATTGATCACCTTTTGCGTCTGAATCTGGCGATCGCCGCCGGTGTACAGGTACAGCTCGTGTCCCCGTTCGATCAATTTTTCCAGTGTGGACAGCGCGTGCGGATACAATTCCACAGCAAAATCATACACGGAATGCCCCAGCTCGAACAGTTCCTTCTCTTCCTGTTTGCTCGGCTGCTTTCCGTATTTGGCGCACATCAGCCGGTAGGTTTGGACAAGCGATTCAGGAAAGCGGTTTTTGCCCAGTCCCTTTTGTTCCACGCCAGCCACGTCGATTTGCTGCTGGGTGGCGTCGACCAGCTTGCGGTCAAGCGGATAGTCTTTGAACAGTTCCATCATCCGGTTCAGAAATTTTTCGCGCGTCCAGGTAAAATGCCGGTTGCAATGAATCAGGGTATCGTCCAGATCAAGCAAAATATGCTGGGTCGACAAACCGACTCCCCCTCCGCCCAGAGTGTCACGCACTCCCCATTATACGACACGCAGCCGAAAACCATGCTGGCGCAAAGCATGAAAAACCGCTGCCGGTTAGCAGCGGCCGAAGCTGTAAACTTTGGCGGTTCAGTAGAAAGCGATAGCGAATGCGATCCAGAAGCCGACGGCGATCGCCGCCCCGATCAACGCGGCCAGCAGGAATCCCTTGCCGTACCTCCCGAACAGACCGGTCAGAAAGCCCGCGGTCAGCGGGGCTTTCACATCCGGGTAAGCGGCGTGATACTCTTCCTCAATCGGCGTAAACTGCTTGTGCAAACGTTCCTCTTCTTTGCGTTCATTGCGTTCTTCCGAATGCAGATCGGTCATGGGTCGCTGTTACCCCCTGTCACGGTTTTCTGCTAGTGTTTCCCCGCGACAGGGGCATCATGCCGTTAAGCGCTAGCGGAACAGCTGGCAATTGTAAACAGCAGGCAAAATTCGAGACTGCGAATTTCCAACCCGTCGTCCAAAAGATTCACTTCCACATTTTCCGGATCCACGGGCAGAGCGACAGTCGGCGGTTCTTCCCCGTCACGTTGCGGATAAAACAAAAATTCGAGGGCCGTTTCCCGATCCGTCTCATCCGCCGCCACGTCACAGAAATCGATCTGCCCCGCGAACTGGCACAAAACGATCGGGCTCCGCCCGTCCGGCGGCTCCCATTCAAGACGGGCCCAGACGGCTCTATCCAGCAGGAAATCTTCCAGAAAAGAGGCGAGTTCCTCCAGCTCATGCAGCGAATCCATCCAACTGCCTCCTTCCTTCACCGTTTGTCCTTTTGATTGTATGTCAACACGATTAACCGATCCAGCTGCTGGCTCTTTTCAATCACGCCGGGATCGAGCAGGCTGCCATTCTGGCCAAGCAACCGATGAAGTTCCGACCGCAACTGATCAATCTGCTTGAGCAAAGCTTCTTTCTTCATCGAGAGCCTTCAACCCTTCATCGTTTGTAGAATCACACTTTTCCATTATACTGAACAGGGCCGCGAGTGAACAGTTAAGAAAAAACCTGTTTTTTTGACAAAAATCGGGCCGGTTCGCGCTGCATGGACACAAGGCGGGCGAATTGTTGGGCTGGCCTGCAACCATTTCTCTTTTGCCCGGTTCGGTGTATAATGAAAAGGAAAGCCCATCGGGGAGGGAGAGAAGCTCATGACGCAGGTGCAAAAGCTCCTGATCAACTATAAAACGCTCGAAGAATTCAAGAAGTTTCGCGAAAACGGCCTGGAAGAACTGGCCATGCACGAAGAACTGCAGTCCAAATTGATCGAGAACAATAGTGTATCCCCCTTTTACGGGATCTACGAGGACGGGAAGCTGGTCGCCCGCATGAGTTTGTACCGGATCGAAGCAAAATACGACCGCTATTTCACTCCCCCGCAGGATCATTACGAACTGTGGAAACTGGAAGTGCTGCCCGGCTACAAGGGGAAAGGGTACGGCTCCGCACTGGTTCGCTACGCGCAATCGCTGGGGCTGCCCATCAAAACCAACGTCCGGTTGGGCGCCCAGGAATTCTTTCTGAAACTCGGCTTCCGACCTGTCAAATATGACCCTGCCCGCGACCGCGGCGAAAATCCGTATGTCTGGCTGCCGGAACCGGCCAGCCGGGCTGCTGAAGGAGGATCCGCCGGTGCTGCCGAGCGACAAAATCCAACGCATCAATGAACTGGCACGCAAATCGAAAACAGTCGGCTTAACCAGTGAAGAACGGATGGAACAGCAACAGCTCCGCGAGGAATACCTGGAATCGTTCCGCACGGAGTTCCGCAAGCAGTTGGACAGTATCAAGTTTGTCGACGGATCGGACAACGCGAAAACAGTGCACTAGAAATCAGCCCATTTACCATTTACATCCTTTCCAGGTTGCCGTTGGCATCCATCCGGAAGCGGGTCGCGGTTTGCCGCAGGTCGTCCCCGTCGGGGCTGAACAGCGTCAATTTGCGCGCCCGCTCCATGATCTTCACCAACATCATGTAATCCTCTTTCATCCGCTCATGTTCTTGCCTGATTTTTTGCAACTGGTCGGCCAATTGCCGGTTGGCCAGAGTCAGATCCTGCAACTCTTTTTGTTTGCCGCCGAGATCCCGTTCCAGCAGCCGAATCCGGTTGACGAGCACCGCATCTTGCTGTTTCCGCTCTTTCAAAAATCGAAACACGTCGCTCCACGAAATGTCGACTGCTTTCGGCCGGTCGTCCGGCTGCCGGACGAATGTTCTTTTTTGTTCCGCTTTCGCCTGTTTCCGCTGCGCTTTCGCCAGTTCGATGCCCGCCTCGTACCTCTTGCGCACGCAAGCGTTCCATCTGTATCCGCAGGCGGCAGGCGTCCGGCCCAATTTACCCGCACACTCCTCAAACGCCGCCAGTTGCGTGCTGCCTTGCTGGATGTGGCGCAAAACAATCTCCGCCAAGACTCTGTCATCTTCTTCCGTCCAGGCGTCTTGACGCAATGCTCTCATCGAACAACAACCTCCCCGCACAAACACAATCATCGCTTCCATACGGTATTGCCATTTTCGCCGGAAAATAAACAGCCACCCCAGGTGGGTGGCCGCAGCTATGCCAGATTTTTAATCACTTTTCGCAGCAACTTGCGGGAACGGCGTCGTCTCAACACGCTGCCCCTCAGTGCCAGCACCACCGGCACCAGATTGATCAGAAACGCGGCCCATCGGCAATATCTCAACATTCTCACCAAAGTCCGATCACATCCTTTCCGTCAAGGATTTATGGATAGTGTGACCGGTTGCCACCGTTCTATACGGTTGTCTGATTTTCCAGTTCCCTGTAGTAGGTCACCGTCTCCGTTTTGTCCAGCGCTTCCTGTACGAGCTGCTCAATGTCGAGATGGGCCTCGGCCCGCTCCGCTTCTTCGACGCGCGGGCGGGTGCGGGGATTTTTCGGCATAAAAATGGTGCAGCAATCCTCGTACGGGAGAATTGAAATTCCATACGTTCCCAGGTCTTTCGCAATGCGGATGATGTCGACCTTGTCCATCGCAACGAGCGGCCGCAGGATCGGCATATGGGTCACGTGGTTGATCGTGTACATGCTCTCGAGCGTTTGGCTGGCCACCTGCCCCAAACTTTCGCCCGTCACCAACGCCAACAGTTTGTGCCGTTCGGCGAGCCGCTCCGCAATCCGCAACATAAAGCGACGCATCACCGTAATCGACAGTTCCTCCGGGCAATGCTGGCGAATCGCTTTTTGGACGTCCGTGAAGTGCACCACATGCAGCCGCACTCTTCCTCCAAAATGGGCCAGGCGACGGGCCAAATCCTCCACTTTCTTGCGCGCCCGCTCGCTCGTGAACGGAAACGAGTGAAAATGCACCGCTTCAATCTCCACTCCCCGCTTCATCGCCATCCACCCGGCGACCGGCGAATCGATGCCGCCGGACAAAAGCAGCAGCGCTTTGCCCGATGAGCCGACCGGCAAGCCGCCAGGGCCCGGGATGACTTCCACATACAGGTACGCTTCCGTCTCCCGGATCTCGCACGTGAACGTCAACTGCGGATTGTGCACATCCACCTTCAATTGCGGAAAATTGCGCAGGAGATGGCCGCCCAACTCTTTCGCAATTTCGAGCGAAGACAGCGGAAACGTTTTATTCGCCCGGCGGGCTTCTACCTTGAACGTGGTTGGCTGGTGCACCACCTGGCGGAGCAGTTGCACGGCTGCCCGTTTGATATGGCCGATATCCTGTTCCGCTGTAACGACAGGCGACAACGAGACGATTCCCGGTACCCAGCGCAATCGCTCCAACACCGGCTGGTAGTCGGCTCCGTTCAGATGGATCAGAATCCGCCCGCCGCCGCGGGAGATTTTGACGCCGCCGATGTCCTTGACGGCCCGCTGCATGTTTTCCGCCAGTTTTTTCTCAAAGTCGGAGCGGTTTTTCCCTTTGATTGAGATCTCCCCGTAGCGGGCGATCAGCATCGAATACATTCTGTCACCTCCGTGTCAGCAGCCGCAGATCCCCGACGATTCGGCTCAACGCCCCGACCGCAGCGGCAATCTCATCGCCCGTCGTTTCCGGCGATAACGACAACCGGATGGCGCCTTCCAGCTCCGCCTCCGCCAATCCCATCGCTTTCAGCACGTGGCTGTGCTTTTTCTCCTTCGACGAACAGGCAGAGCCGGTTGTGACAAAGATGCCTTCCGTTTCCAATGCGTGAACCAGTACTTCTCCCTTGACTCCCGGAAACGACACATTGACGATATGGGGAGCCGCCATTTCGGGGAGCGTGTTGATTTTCAGGTTGGGAATCGAATGGCGGAGCGACTCGATCAGTTGATCGCGCAGCGTTTGCATCCGCTTGCGGTCCGCTTCGAACGTGGAGAACAGCCGGCGGACAGCCGCCCCAAACCCTACGATCCCTGGCACATTCTCAGTCCCCGATCGTTTCCCGTTCTCCTGGCCGCCGCCGAACACCAGCGGGACCAACTCGACGCCTTCCCGTACGTAGAGAGCTCCGACTCCTTTTGGCCCGTGCACTTTGTGAGCCGAGACGGACAGCAGATCGACCTTGACCTCCTTTACGTTGATCGGAAGCTTCCCATACGCTTGCACCGCATCCACATGAAAAAGCGTCTTCGGCCTGCCCGACAGCAACTGCCCAATTTGCGAAATCGGCTGAATCGCGCCCGTTTCATTGTTCACATACATAATGGAGACCAGAATCGTCTGATCCGTCATTGATTTTTCCACATCTTCAACGCGTACGCGTCCATCCCGGCCAACCGGCAAATACGTCACCCGAAAGCCTTCTCCCTCCAGGTGCTTCATCACGTCCAGCACCGAAGAATGCTCAATCGCACTGGTGATAAGATGGTTACCCCGGTTTTTGTAACGGCGGACCGCCCCCTGTATCGCCAGGTTGTTTGCCTCGGTGCCGCCCGAGGTGAACAGGATTTCGGACGGTTTGGCGCCAAGCGTGCGGGCGATCTCCCGCCGCGCGTCATCCACCCGTTCTTCCGTTTCGATTCCTTTTCTATGTAAGGAGGAAGGGTTCCCGTAATAGCGGGTCATTACTTCCGTCATCGCGTCCAGCACTTCCGGAAAAGGACGTGTCGTCGCACTGTTGTCCAGATAAATTTCCCGACTCACGCCTGATCCCCCTTTCGTGGTGCTCGTTTTTTCGATGGATCATAGTATCCCCTTATCCGTTCCTCCATTATAGCCCTGCCGCCTGGCGGGCACAAGACCCCGAATGGCCGAGCCCCACGCAAAAAAGGCGTGCCGACAAACCGGCAGGAATCGTGATCCCTGCCCGTCTTGCCACACGCCCCCTCGAATATCGACTGATAGTTGTCTATTGGGTTCCGTGTTCGCCGTTCTGGCTGCCGATTCAGTTGCTGAGTACCGCCTGTTTTTCCTGCAGTTTGCTGCCGACCAGACGAGCCAGATCGACTACCCGGCAGGAATAGCCCCATTCGTTGTCATACCAGGCCAGCACCTTGACGGTGTGATCCCCTACCACCATCGTCGACAGCCCGTCGACGATCGAAGACGCCGAATGACCGACAAAATCGATCGACACCAACGGTTCTTCCGTATATTCGAGAATCCCCTTGAGCGGTCCTTGCGCCGCCTGTTTGAGCGCTTCGTTCACCTCTTCCGCCGTCACTTCTTTTTGCAATGTGGCGACAAAATCGACCACCGACACGTTCGGGGTCGGTACCCGCAGCGCGAGTCCGTTCAGTTTGCCTTGCAGTTCCGGCAACACGAGGGCCACCGCTTTCGCCGCCCCTGTGGACGTCGGGATGATCGACGTGGCGCACGCGCGGGCGCGGCGCAAATCTTTGTGCGGGTTATCGAGATTGCGCTGGTCATTCGTGTAGGAATGAACGGTTGTCATCAGTCCCTGCTCGACGCCAAACGCTTGATGCAGCACTTTCACCACCGGCGCCAGGCAGTTGGTGGTGCAGGATGCGTTCGAGATGACCGAGTGCTTTTCCGGATCGTACAGATGCTCGTTGACGCCCATCACGATCGTGATGTCCTCATCTTTTCCCGGTGCCGTGATAATCACCTTCTTCGCACCGTTTTGCAGGTGGATGCCGGCCGTTTCTTTCGAACGGAACTTGCCGGTCGACTCGATCACGACGTCAACTCCGTACTCGCCCCATTTCAGGTTGTTCGGGTCCCGGTCTGACATCATGTGTACTTTATGCCCGTTTACCAGAAGCGCGTTGTCCTGCGCCTCGATCGCCGCATCCCAACGCCCGTGCACCGAATCGTATTTCAGCAGATGAGCGGCCGAAGCAGGATCCGTCGTCGCGTTCACCGCTGCAATCTCGAACGCCGGATCTTGGATCGCCGCGCGAAACACCATCCGGCCGATCCTGCCAAATCCGTTAATCCCCAGTTTGATCGTCATCCGTCGACAAAACCTCCCAGCGTACAAAAAGATACACCCTTATTTTACATCGAACCGGGCAATTACACCATACTATTTATCGATTTCTACTAAAAAGTATGACACAATTGTTCTATTGGTGTCAAAATTCCGCTCTCTCCACTATTATTTCCACAAAAAAAACAGCGAGTCCTAAAAAGAACTCCCTGTTCTCAGCGGTTCGTCAGAAACCAGATGCCCAGCAGTAAAAACAGCAGGCCGCCGACAATCAGACCGGTCGCCAGTTTCTTTAGCATGCAGCCACCTCTCAAGCCATTTTCCGTTGCACCAGTACTTTAAAGCATTCTCCCATGCCTCCGGGCAGGACCAAGTGTTTCACCGCCAGATTCCGTTTCATCCGGTCATCCCGAAACGGATCGGCTGCCGGGTCGGGGGAAAGCAACTGAAAAATCCCCGCTTCCACCAGAAACCGGGCCTGGGTTCCGTAAAAGACGGTCTGCAGGCCCAACGCTTCTCCCGATTGCATCAACGCCGTAAAATTCACATCAGCCGTAATGTCCTGTTCTCCCACAGCCCGCAACAGGCTCGGGGAAAATTGGTGCTGGCGGTAGGCGCGGAGCGTGCCGTGCATTCGCCCCTCATACAACAATTCCGCCTGCTCCCCATAGTCGATTGTGATGATCCAGCCGGTAGCGAGCGCACGCGCCACCAGCGCGAGCCATTCCAATGCAGCCAGATTGACTTCGGCACGCTGCCGATTTTTCAGGGGTGGGGCAAATTGTTGCAGGTACGGAACGATCCTTTCGTCGGAAACCGGTCCCCACCATTCCGCAAGCTGGCCATTTTGTTCCGTTACATACAGTTCCTGCAAACACTTGTCCGATTTCGCCACAACGTGCACCGGCATCGCGTCGATCAGTTCGTTTGACAGGACGATGCCGGTGAACGGGGCGATTTCATTCACATCGGAGATCCAATCCACCGGTTGCCCTTGCAGGATCGTTTGCTGAACCACCCGCAGGGAAGTGGATCGTTCCCAAATGCGATACTCCACCGCCGCATACAACTCCGGTGTGCTGTCCCTGATGGCGTCCAAAATCTGTTTGGCAAGGGTTCCCCGCCCGGCCCCGCATTCCAGAACGGTGCACGGAACAGGACGGTCAAGCTGCTCCCAGCGGGACACCAGGTCGCGCGCGATCGTTTCGCCGAACACCGGATGCACGGTCGGCGCGGTGTAAAAATCGCCCGATTTTCCAAACGGATCCCGTTGCCGCTGATAGTACCCAAGTTCCGGAAAATAGAGGGCCCATTCCATAAAATCGCGAAAAGGGACAGGCCCCTTTTCGCGGATGCGCTGCCGGATGATGGCTTCCAGTTCGTTCATGCGGAAAACCCTAGATTTTTTCGATGACCTTGTCGATCAAGCCGTATTCTTTCGCTTCTTCCGCGGTCATAAAATAGTCGCGGTCGGTATCCCGTTCCACCTTCTCCAGCGGCTGCCCGGACCGTTCCGCAATGATCCGGTTCAGCGTGTCGCGCATGCGGAGAATCCGCTCAGCGGCGATTTTGATGTCGGCCGCCTGGCCGCGCGCCCCGCCCAGCGGCTGGTGAATCATCACTTCCGCGTTCGGCAGCGCGTACCGTTTGCCTTTAGCCCCGGCCGTCAGCAAGAATGCGCCCATCGAAGCGGCCAGCCCGATGCAGATGGTGGATACGTCCGGCTTGATGTACTGCATCGTGTCATAGATGGCCATGCCTGCGGTGATCGAACCGCCCGGGCTGTTGATATACAAGTGGATGTCCTTCTCCGGATCTTCCGCCGCCAGGAACAGCAATTGGGCGATCACCGAATTGGCGACCATGTCGTCGATTTCGCTTCCCAAGAACACAATCCGGTCTTTCAACAGACGGGAATAAATGTCGTACGAGCGTTCTCCGCGGCTCGTCTGTTCAACCACAATCGGCACCAGATTCATCTATGTACGCCTCCTTCAAGCGATGCTTCCCGTTTCGTATTCAGTATGCCACATCCGTCCCTTTCCTGAAAGTGCCCGCCGTTACAAATTCTCTTTCTCATGATATCCGCATATCCGGCGTCACCCGTGTCTGCCCGATGATGCATGCGATCGGGATTTCGACAACCGAGCAGCCGGCCGTTCCGCAAGCAGCCGCGCCCGCCGCCCGGCCGAACCCTGCCTCCGCTACGGCACGGTAAGGACTTGCCAAAAGCAGAGCCACCTGTCGCGGTGGCTCCTGTTTTTTCATCGGGTTCTGTCGGAACGAAACCGAACGCCATATTTGCCTTTTCGTGTCCGATACAATTCCACTTCACGCGGCGGATGGTTCCCATAGATCCGCTTGTCGCCTTCCACCCACATGACGGCGCAGTAGGCTTCAAACTTGCTGTCGTACAAACCTGCCCAGTATACCCATGACACGTGGATCCCCCCAAGCGCCAGCATCGTATCACTAGTTTGACCCTGGCAGCAGGGAATCACACCCGACAAAAAGTGTCTCGGCTGTCACTTACACCCACACGCGGTCGCCACCGACGCGCAACACATTTTCTTCGCCGAGCACGTGCTTCATAATCGTCGTCGCTTCCCAGTTCCGCGCATGGTAGGAAGCGAGCAGCGGTTCCAGAATCTGCACCTTGTACCCGTTATCCAGCAGGCTGTACATGGTCGCCATGACGGCCATTTCGGCGTCCATGCCGCCCAGATGGACAAGTTCGATCTGATGCTCTTCCAGCAGTTTTTTCACTTCCTCATTGAATGCGGAGTAGGTTCTCTTTTCCACCCGCTTCGCTTTCGGATGGGAGATCAGCAATGTGTCCTTGCCTTCGTTGTCTTCATATTTCCAGGTCGTGGTGATAATCAGGTCATATTCGTTCGCGTTTTGATCCAGATACTGTTGGCTCAGCCGGACAATGTAGTCCAAATTGCCCAGATTGCCGAGAAAATCTTCTTGCACATCAATCAGCAGCAGCGCCTTTTTCATTGACTGTCGCACCTTTCCGTCGCCAAATTTCCTATCTCATGGTAACACAAGCATTCGCCCGGTTTCAACAATTGTCAATGCTTCTTATGTATCTGCGGAGGCCATTGCTAGTGGATATGCAGAAAACTGCCGTACCGTTGTTCGATCTCGTTGACGACCAAGTTCTGTTCCGCTTCGTCTTCGACCACCTGCAGGCCGTATCCGTCCGCTTCTTCCGCCACCCGGAAGAAAACCAGTTGCGAATGGGACGTTTTTTCCCGCTCGTAATAGACCGCGTAGCCTTGGTCGCGCAAGCTGAAGAACGCGCCTAACGCGTACGCTTTCTCCTGTGTTTCCTCCTGCACGGTGATGAAAAAAATCCGGCTGATCAGTTCCATCACGCGTTCCGTATACAGTTCGCCTGGGTAATCGAGCTGCAGCGTTTCCCCCTGCTGTCCGGCGATGCGGTACAGCTCTTTTTTGTCATCCCGCTGCCAGCTCACAAGCATCAGGTGCGCTTCTTCATAAAAAAAAGCGTAATGATCGGCCTTGGGGAACGTCAAGACAGGTTTCATGCCACACACTCCCAACATCGGCTTAGAAAAAAAGCAGGGGACGCTCCGCCTGCCTGCATCTACTGCTCCCATTGCTCATGCTGCTTTTTGATCGCTTCATTAAATTTTTCCGACGTGATGTTCGCGCACATAAACAACAGCAAGAAAACTCCGCCGATAAACGCCAAGAGACCCCACATCGCTGACGCCTCCTTCCACTCTTTCTATTCCCATTTAGCATAAAAATAATTCCGGGCTCCGTCAAGTAAATGCAGCAGCTTGTTTCTAACAAAAATTCGAACACGAATTCCGGGTCAGCTTACCATTTGGGGGAAAAATTTGTCTTCGGAATTTCGAATCTGCAGCAAGCCGACCGACTGGTCGAAGCCCGTTTCTTTTGCTATACTTGCAGACAAAGGAGGGATCGCAGTGACACGGGGGAACCGGTATTTCTTCTTCGTCTTGGTGTTCGCGTCGGTCGTGATCGGCCTCGTTTCAAAATCGTACGCAGTGCTGGGAATCACCCTGCTGGCCTCGCTGGCGATCGGTCTGTGGATCGAAAAGATCGACAACAAGCGAGATGAAAAATTCAAACACCACAATGCGGTGCACAATTACCACCACTAATCATTTGTGAAGCCGTGAAAAGCCCGTGACTTCCCGCGGGCTTTTCTTTATACTGTCTGGTATAAGGGAGGATGAGTACACCATGGTGGACCACAACGAACTCTGGGGACAAGCCTATGAACTGGGCTGTTTGATCGCCGATTCCCCCGAAGTGGAAGTATATAAACAGGCAAAAGAGAAGATGGAAGCCCACCCGCAGATCAAACCGCTCTTGCGAAAATTGCGGGACATGCAGGCAGAGCACGAAAAGTTGCAGGGGTACAGTCAGGGGCCTCACCTGCAGGAGCTGGAACATTCGATCAACGCTCTGATCGAACAGCTCGATCAGTTTCCTGAGGTAACGGCGTTTAAGCAAGCATGCAGCAAGGTGGACGAACTGCTGCAATCGGTCACCACATTGCTGGCCAACTGCATCACCGGCAAGGTGAACGGCGTGCCGTATCCGCGGCCATCCGCAGGCGGTTGCGGCAGCGGCTGACAATAGGGACGCAAATCGGGAGAACGGTTCGTTCTCCTTTTTTTATTTGACGGGGCAAGTTTTACCATGGTATCATGAATCGAAGCATTGATTCTGAAACAGAGAAGAGGGTTGCCACAATGACCGAACATAACCACGTGCATGGTCCTGACTGCGACCACGAGCACGATGTTGTCGTGTTGACCGACGATGAAGGGAACGATCACGAGTTCGTGATTATTGACGTGATGGAAGTGTCTGACAAAAATTACGCGATCCTGGTGCCGCGCGACCAGGAAGCGGCGGAAGCGGTCATCTTGCGGATCGAAGCGGATGAAAACGGAGAAGAATACTTGATTGATATTGAAGATGACGAAGAGTGGAACCGTGTGGTGCAGGCGTACGAAAGCTTCGCAACAGAATAACGGTCCACAAGCGGGCGGCCGCGGCGTGAAAAGCGCGGCCGTTCGTTATTGCCCACTCAGCCGCAAGGCCCGCTCCGCGGCGCTTTTTCCGGCGGTGTAACCCGTGCTGAACGCAGCCGTGATGTTGTACCCTCCCGTATACCCGTGAATATCCAGGATCTCCCCGCAGAAAAACAAGCCCTGCATCAGCTTCGATTGCATCGTCTTCGGATCGATTTCCTTCAGATTGACGCCGCCGCCGGTGACAAACGCTTCCTCGATCGTCAGCGTGCCGTTCGCTCTGAGGGGAAACGCTTTGAGCAAATGGGCCATTTTGGCCCACGGTGCTTTTGGCAGGTTGGCGAACGTAATGTCGTCCCGCAGCCCTGCCCGCTCCAGCACAAGCGGAATCATCCGCTCCTGCAAATAGCCTTTCAGCACATTTTTTACCGCTTTCCGCGGTTCCCGCTTCGCCAGTTCATACGTCTCGTGAAAAATCTGGTCCTCTGTTTTTTCCGGAAACAGGTCGATCGTCATCCGGATGTCCTGCCCGTTCGACTGTTTCAGCGCTTTCACCACAAACTGGCTGCAGCGGAGTGCCGCCGGCCCGGAAATGCCAAAATGGGTAAAGATCATATCGCCTTCGTGTTCGACCATTTTTTTGCCCTTTGCGTTGTACACCGCCAGATGAATGTTGCGCAGGGACAATCCCTGCAACCGCCGTTCCCGGATAAAATCTTCGTTCAGCGTGATCGGCACTTCCGTCGGGAACAGTTCCGTGATCGTATGACCCGCTTCTTCAGCCCACGCGTATCCGTCACCGGTCGAACCTGTATGCGGCACCGACTTCCCGCCCACCGCCACAATCACGTTGCAGGCGTCGATTTCTTCGCCTGAACGCAAGCGGACCCCGACTACCTGTCCATCCTGATAGAGTACCCGCTCGACGGGGGCATGCACGCGGATCTCCGTGCCCACTTCTTTCACTTTTCGGATCAGGGCTTCGACCACATCTTTCGACCGATTCGAGACCGGAAACATTCTGCCCCTGTCTTCCTCCTTCAGCCGAATCCCCAATTCCTCAAAAAATCGGATGATGTCGCGGTTGTTAAAAATGGAAAACGCACTGTACAGGAACCGCCCGTTTCCCGGTATATTTTTGACAATCTCGTCGATGTCCCGATTATTCGTCACATTGCAGCGGCCGCCGCCCGAAATCGCCAGCTTCCGGCCAAGCCTGTCCCCCTTGTCGACGAGCAGCACTTTCGCTCCTTGCATTCCGGCGGAAACGCATGCCATCAGGCCGGACGGTCCGCCGCCGACGACGATCACATCATAGTTCATCTGCCCATACTCCCTTAAAACCAGCCTTTTCGTTTGAACCAGAGCACCATGCCGAGCGCGATCGCGGCCATCAGCCCGAGCACCGCATAGTATCCGTATTTCCAGTGCAGTTCCGGCATATTGTCGAAATTCATGCCGTACACGCCGACAATAAAGGTCAGCAGCATAAAAATCGTCGTGATTTCCCCATCTTTAAGAACCAGCATGGTACGAATCATCCGCGTTCCTCCTAAGACGTGTCCTGACAGGAGCGAGCATGCGGGTGGTCTTGAATCTCCTGGGAATGTTGATTTTCCACCTGATTGGGTAAACCGCGAAGGGGCTGCCCACTCAAGGCAGCCCCTTCGGATCCTTTGCCCGAAAGCAAGCTTAACTGGCGGAGTGAGAGGGATTCGAACCCTCGATACGGGTTTATTCCCGTATACTCGCTTAGCAGGCGAGCGCCTTCGACCTACTCGGCCATCACTCCACTTGGCTTTGTTTGATTTGAATGGGCTGAAAATGGTGGCTCGAGAGGGAATTGAACCCCCGACCTACGGGTTATGAATCCGTCGCTCTCACCAACTGAGCTATCGAGCCAATGGTTGTCTGGCGGAGAGAGTGGGATTCGAACCCACGAGGCGGGGTGAACCGCCTACACGATTTCCAATCGTGCTCCTTCGACCAACTCGGACATCTCTCCGCGAACATCACTTGCCGCCAAGGCAAAACACATTGCCTGTTCGCGTTGCCTGTTCGCGGCGACAAATGATATGGTACCACGGCCTGGCCGGAATTTCAATCGGGCGCCGATCCGATTTTCGAACAAAATGGCGTAAAGCAACCTGTTACGTCCTGCTACCTGCGTCCAATCTGGGCATATTGCCGGACGACGCGCTCATGTGCCGCCAATTCCCAATCATCGTCGAGCGGCGGCAAGTACGGATTGTCCGTCCTCCGTCGCAGCGCCAACTGCAGCAAATGATCGGCCAGCCGCGGATTCTTCGACAAAATCGGCCCATGCAAATAAGTGCCGAACACAGTGCCCTCCACGACGCCCTCCAATCCGTCTTCCCCGTTATTGCCGAACCCGCTAACCACCGCCGCCAGCGGCGCCATTTCCGGGCCAAGATACGTCCTGCCCGAATGATTTTCATATCCGACAACCGTGCACTCCTCATCAAAAATCGTCAGCTTGCCGACCGCATTGCCAACGAGCCGCCGTCGGCCGCCGATCGTGTAGAGATCGAGCAGGCCAATCCCTTCAATCCGATTGCCGCCAATCGTTTCAAAATAATGGCCGAGCAGTTGGTAGCTGCCGCAGATCGCCAGCACCACTGTGCCAGAATCGACCGCCTTGAACAGCGAGTCCCGTTTTTTCAACAGATCTTCCGCCACCAGCAACTGCTCCCGGTCTTCACCGCCGCCCGCGAACAGCAAGTCATAGTCTGACAGATCAGGGTTGTCGCCGATCGTGATGTGGTCCACCTGCACGTCGATGCCCCGCCATTCCGCCCTTTTCTGCAAGACCGTGACATTCCCCCGGTCACTGTACACCTCGAGCAAATCCGGATACAGATAGCCGATCTTAAGCTTCAACTGCCACACGACCTTTCTCCAACAAGTGATCCCGTACTGCATACAGGGATGTATACGTAGACAAAATAAACAGTGTGTGACCTGCCGGCAACTCGCCAAGCGCAGCTTCGACCGCCGCCACATCCCCTTCCCCAATCGTCGTGATATCCCCCAAACCGGCGTACTTCAAACGAACGGCGATATCATGCGCCCTTGTCCCCGCCGCCACGATCCGGCGCAGACCCGGTTGCTCCCGCAGCCGTTCCAGATGCGTGTCCCAGATCCACGACACGTCGGTGCCGTCCGCGTACCGGTCATTGAGGATGAAAACCAGATCAATCGGCTGATTCATCTGGCCGATCACTTTCAGGACCTGGTTGCAGCCGGTCGGATTTTTCACCAATGCCAGCATCGCATCTTGCCAGCCATTCACCAGGATGCGCTCCATACGGCCGAGCCCGATGTTCAGGTTCTTCATCTCACGTCCGATCACCTGCGATGGAACGCCCAACACTTTCGCAGCCGAAATCGCCGCCAGCACGTTATAGACATTGTAAAAGGCGGGCGCATTCAAAAAACCGGTCTCTCCGTCCAGTTCAAACAGGATCCCCCCTTCATGCATTCGCACGTCGTGCGCTGCCTGATCCGGCGTCTGCCGCTTGAACCCGCATCCCGGACATTCATAAAAGCCGAGCTGCCCGTAGTGATACAAACTATATCGAAGGCTTGACCCGCAACGGCGGCAGAACTTGCCGTCGCGCACTTCCCCCTGCTCGTCCGTCTGAATCGCGCTCGACTCGATTCCGTAATAGACCGTCTTTTTTCCCGGTGGAGCGATCGAAGAAACCAGCGGGTCGTCCGCATTTAACACCAGCGTCGTATTCGCCGGAGAACGCTCCAGAGCGCGTCCCACCATCCCGACGACCGTATCCAGTTCCCCATATCGGTCCATCTGGTCCCGGAAAAAATTGGTCACCACAACCGCGGTCGGCTGCAGCGGTTCAATCAATTTGCCGATCGTCGCCTCATCGACCTCCAGCACAGCCGACTGGCTTCGACTTGACCCGGACACCCCTTCGACCAGAGCGGCCGCAATCCCCTGAATCAAATTGGCGCCGAGCGAATTGGAAATCACATCGCGCCCGTCTTTCCGCAAAAAATGGGCAAGCAGATTGCTCGTCGTCGTCTTCCCGTTGGTGCCGGTCACTAACACGACCCGGTCTTCCAGTTTGCGGCCGTAATAGTGCAACAAGTCCGGACAGATGCGAAGCGCGACCGCTCCCGGCAGAGTGGTTCCTTTCCGGCCCAAGACCGCCAACAGCCGCTTAGTCGCCTTTGCTGCCACGATTGCCAGCCATATTCTTAAAGCTTTCAAGCAAAAGCCCCCTTGAATCCTATGGTGTCTAGATCAATGATAGCTTGTACAACGCAATCCCGCAATGAAAAAGAGTCTCCGATCTGGAGACCCTCTATCAGCCACCCGCACGATCCCGTCTGCGTCTGATTCATCCCGTCTCATTCAGGAAGTGGAAGGAGATGATGGAGGAGTTGGCGGCTGAGGCGTGGGGACGGTTTGCGTACCTGTTCCGCCTCCGCTTCCCCCGGGCGAGCCGCCACCTGTGGGCCCGCCGTTACCTGAACCGGCCCCTCCCCCTGCCGGACTGCCGCCGTTTGTATTGCCCGTACCAGTGCCACTTCCGCCGGTTCCGCCCGGCTTCGTCCCGCCGGTTGAAGTGCCGGAGCCACCGCCGGTACCGGTACCGCCTGTGCTTCCCCCGGAGTTGGTGCCACCGGTACCATTCGAGCCAGTGCCCGATTTGCTGCCGGTTCCTCCCGTGTTGGCGGGCGGAGTTGGCAGTTTGGGCGCCGGAGGAGTCGCCGACATTGTATTCTTCGGCGGGGCATCCTCCGCCACCATCGGCGCCTGATCGTCATAGGTTCTGACCACAGTTTGGCCGTCATTCAGCGTCTTGTGAACCAGCAGTCTCGTTTCGTACAAATCGGGAATCACCACGGCAGCCCCGTTCCGGACGGCGTCGACCAGCGCCGGTTTCGATCCGGTGGAATCCTGGAACGGCGGCAGCTGCACCGATTGCAGCTGGCTGAGATCCAGGTTGTAAGCCAATTTGGCCAGTTTTACCATGTCGCTGAATGACATGTTGGTCTCCACATCGTTCTGGATCGCTTTCAAAATATCCGGCAATTTAATCAACGAACTGGTCGACTTCAACTCGGACGCCAATGTCGCCAGAAACTTTCGCTGCCGTTCCGTTCGGGTGAAGTCGGACATCGCATCATGGCGAAAACGCACGTACATCAGGGCATGTTTTCCATCCAGATGCTGGTAGCCTTTTTTCAGGTGAATATCATAGGTGCCGTCATCCTGCCAATCCATGTCCTTTTCCACATACATGTCGATGCCGCCGAGCACGTCGACTATATTGGCGAACCCGTTAAAATCTGTCTTCACATAGTAATGGATCGGCAGTTGCATAAATTTGGAAACCGTGTCCACAGTCAATCGCGGCCCGCCTAGCGCAAACGCCTCATTGATCTTACGGAATCCGTGACCGGGAATCTTATAATACGTATCCCGCAACACAGAAAACAAAGCGGCCTGTTTGGTCTGCGGGTCGATGCTCAGCACCATGATCGAATCGCTCCGCGGCGGACCGTCCCCCGGCCGCGAGTCGACACCGAGCAGCGCAATATTCACCCGTTCCGTACCGGTCCACTCTTCCATTGCAATCGGTTCGTCAGGATTCGTCGGTTTGGAAATTTTTTGCGTAAAGCTGTAAACAGAATATGCATAATAACCGGCTCCGCCAATTACCATCAAGAGCAGGAAACACAAACTATATAGAAACCCTTTCCGCCGGTAAAAAGGCCGTTTCTTTTTAAAGCGAGCGATCCGTTCCATCAACAATTCCCCTTACTCTACCAAAATCGACACTCAATCAATCGCCAAAATCCGACTCCGTTTTTAAGACAATCCTCATTATATCATACTTTTATATCACAAGAAGATGACAATTTTCAGGACTTGGGAACGATGCTCACCCACGTGCCCACTCGCACGTACTCGTATAACCAGTTGACGTCCTCATTTCGCATGCGGATACAGCCGGCCGATTGGTGAGCGCCGATCGAGTCCGGTTGGTTGGTGCCGTGGATGCCATATTGGGAACCGTCCGTCCCCGGCACTTCCAGCCCGATCCAGCGGGAGCCGAGCGGATTGTTCGGGTCGCCGCCCGGAATGTTCTGTTTCAGGTACCAGGGATTTTTCACCAGCATGACGACCGGAAACGTGCCGACCGGAGTGTCCTCCTCGCTGCGGCCGGTGGCCACGGAAAACGTACGGACGGGGATATTGTACGAATAAAACGTAAGGGTATTGTTCGACTTGTCGACCATGATATAAGAAGGGGTTGGGAATACGCCTGTCAAACAACCGGCCAACGCGGCAGAAAAAAGAGAAGCTCGCAGCTTCAGAAGAACCACCTCCTACGCTGTAGCTTCTCTCATTCCGTTCGCTGCCATTCTATGAAAACAGTGCCGTTTTCAACGCCCGCAGCTTGTGATCGCATTCGTTCCATTCGTTTTCCGGCACCGAATCGGCGACGATGCCGGCTCCCGCCTGCAAATAGGAAACCCCGTCCTGGTTGATTACCGTCCGAATCACAATCGCCGTGTTCATATTCCCGAGAAAATCGAAGAAGCCGATGACTCCCCCGTAGATCCCTCGCGACAGCGTCTCCAGCTCATCGATGATTTCCATCGCCCGCACTTTCGGCGCCCCGCTCAACGTTCCGGCCGGAAACGTCGACAAGAATACGTCAAACGGCGACACGTCCGGCTCGACCTCTCCTTCGACCGTGGACACGATATGGAACACATGCGAGTACTCCTCCACCGCCATAAAATCTTTCACCCGCACCGTTCCCGGCTTGCACACCCGACCCAGATCGTTCCGACACAGATCGACCAGCATCAGATGTTCCGCTTTCTCCTTCTCATCCGCCAGCAGATTCTCGATCAGCGCCCGGTTTTCTTCCTCCGTCCTGCCTTTTCCCTTGGTCGTGCCGGCAATCGGGCGCATCTGCGCGAGCCCATTTTCCAACCGGATCTGCATTTCCGGGCTCGCCCCGAAGACCCGATACCTGCCATAATCGACAAAGAACATATAAGGCGACGGGTTGACATCCTTTAACCGCTGGTACACCAACAGCGGGTCAATCCGCCCGATCACGCGGTCCCGCTTGGAAAGCACCACCTGAAAAATGTCTCCCTCGCGGATGTACTCCTTCGCCCGTTTTACGCGTTCGAGATATTCCTCTTTCTGCACATCTTCTTCCACGACCAGCCGCGACGGGTCAAACCCTGCAAACGGCGGCGCCCCGTCGGCCGTCAGCAACGATTCGATCGCGGAAAAATCGGGCGTCTCCACACCTGCCACCCGGTTGATGACCACCCGAATCCGATCCTGCTCAAAATGCAGGATTACCTGATGAATCTGCAGCAGCACGTCGTCCAAGCCGCGGTCGTCCAGCGCCGTATTGGGGATCGCTTCAAAGTAACGGATCGCGTCGTATGAGAAAAAGCCGATGAAACCAAACGAATACGGCTGCAGTGCCGGTTTGCCGACCAGTTCGAAACTGTTTCGGATGGTATCCAACACCGGCGGCAGCGGACCGGAAAATTTCGGCAGCGCATGCCCGTTGCCGCGCAAGTTTTCAGCGATCGTCGGGATCAGTGCCGGATCGCCTTCGACCAACAGAGTCCGTCCCTTGAAGCGGCAGGCCACCAATGGAAACAAGCCAATCAGGGACGAACAATAGCGGCTTTTCGGATCGCTTACGGAATCCAGCAAAAACGCGGACGTCGCACCATATTTTGCGTGCAGCTTGCGAAATACCTCAAATGCGTCAACGGTTCGCGGATATACCCGCTCCTGCGAGTGAACCCGAATCTTGCTGGCGACCGTCTTCATGCGAGCACCCTCTCCCGCTGCTCCAGAAAGTTGCGGATGATCGTTTTGCCGTGTTCGGTCATGATGCTTTCCGGGTGAAACTGGACGCCCGTGATCGCGTACTCGCGATGCTGAAGCGCCATGATTTCTCCATCGTCTGACTCGGCGATCACCTGCAGACAGGCCGGCAGGCTGTTTTTCTCCACCACCAACGAATGGTACCGGGTGGCCCGGAAAGGACTGGGCAGCGTCTGAAAAACGCTTTCCCCCGTATGAAAAACGGGCGATGTTTTGCCGTGCATCATCCTTTTGGCTTTGACAATTCGGCCGCCAAACGCCTGCCCGATCGACTGGTGTCCCAAGCAGACCCCCAGGATCGGCACTTTTCCGGCAAAAAACCGGATCGCTTCCAGCGAGATCCCCGCCTGATCGGGCGTGCATGGCCCCGGCGAAATCAGCAGATGAGTCAACGGCAATGCTGCCAGCTCGGCCACCGTCACCTTGTCGTTGCGAAACGTTTTCACTTCACATCCGAATTCCCGCAGATACTGCACCAGATTGTAAGTAAACGAATCGTAATTGTCGATCACAGCGATCATGCGCTCCACTCCTCTCCTCTCTGCTCATCTCGGCTCCGACAGCTCAACACAAAAAGACCAGCCTCAACGAAGCTGGTCTTGTCTCACAAGATCCCGCGTTCCTCGGCTTCACTCCCCTCATTCTACTCATCTCAACTCGGCTCTGCAAATTCAAAACTTTGTGGTGTTTCAATCATGGTAACAACGAACTTCCGGTTTGTCAATGAAAAAACGCCATCCTGCCGCGGATGGCGTTCGTTCTGGCGGAGGGAGAGGGATTCGAACCCCCGTGGGCTTGCGCCCTAACGGTTTTCAAGACCGCCCCGTTATGACCACTTCGGTATCCCTCCAGGTACGTATAAAAAGTCGATCTTGCAATTTTGCATTATAACAAGATCCGCAGGAAATGACAAGTAGTCGGTGACCACTACACCGGATCTTAACACATTGAGAAATCGGGATCAAAACCTCCGAACACAGGAGCCAGCCGATTGACCGTCGCCAATCCGCGTATTCACGTTCCGACAGCAACATGTTTAGAAAAAAAAAGGGTACCTGCATCAGGTACCGTGAGAAAGGAGTGGAGTTGGAGTTTCAGGATGCGAAGAGCCCGGACATCCCGCACCCTTAATGTACAGCAAATCAGGCGAAAGGGTCTTCATCCCTGTCAGTTATCCTGACATATCGCAAAAAATTTTTGGGGAGCCAACCGATTCGCGCATACATCCTCTCCTTCGGCATAGTGCCAATTGTCGATTTGACTGATGTCGCTTTGTCAACCCTACCTTACCAGAACCAAGGGGGCAAAAAGTTATTGGTTATCTGGGTGATCCAACATCTTCGACACCGGATTCAGGGCCCCCGAAGATTTTTCGTGCGGGAATGATGCCACGCTTGGTGTCCATAAATCAAAAAAACCTTGATTTCTCAAGGGTTTCAGTGTGGAGCGGGTGATGGGAATCGAACCCACGCCGCCAGCTTGGGAAGCTGGAGTTCTACCATTGAACTACACCCGCATAGGCTTTGCGCTTGTCACAACAAAAGTATAGCAGAAACAGACAGGATACGGCAACTCCGTTGCCGATTGCACAGCTTGAGCTGTCGAAGCGCAATTCCGGTATCCCGGTTGTAAATCAAGGATGGTTCCGCAGCGCGAGTTGTCACCTGCCGGCGGAATGATCGCTTTGAAACAGTGGCGGAGCTGACGGGATTCGAACCCGCGATCTCCCGCGTGACAGGCGGGCATGTTAGGCCACTACACCACAGCTCCACTCTGGTTGCGGGGGCAGGACTCGAACCTGCGACCTTCGGGTTATGAGCCCGACGAGCTGCCAACTGCTCCACCCCGCGACGATGATAAATTTTGCTGCTCCGCCAGAATCCCGGCACTGCACTTCAAAGCCACTCCGGTACGTTGGCGAACAAGAGTTTGATGGAAAATTGGTGGAGGCTGACGGGATCGAACCGCCGACCCTCTGCTTGTAAGGCAGATGCTCTCCCAGCTGAGCTAAGCCTCCGAAATACCCCACAAAGTGAAGCGAAGCTTTGCAGCAACACCAAATACTTTGTGGGGGCCCCATGTTGGTGACGCGTACGGGATTCGAACCCGTGAATGCCGCCTTGAAAGGGCGGTGAGTTAAGCCACTTCTCCAACGCGCCACTTGGATGAATAGAACTTGCTTTCAACCGCTACCGAAGCATTCAGCGTTGCCGCGAAACCGCGCTTTCCTTCGGTGGGTTTGTCTGGAGCTTCCTGCCGGGATCGAACCGGCGACCTCATCCTTACCATGGATGCGCTCTGCCGACTGAGCTAAGGAAGCGTTGACCG
>NZ_AQXL01000109.1 GCF_000376225.1 Effusibacillus pohliae DSM 22757 | reverse complement strand
GCGGGATTGTTGTACTCTACATCAAGTTGTTCAACAACGAACTGCAGGTAGGCTTCATGAGAACGAGCAACGGGAATCATGAACATCACCCAAACCGTCTAGTAGTAGGCAATTAGATGCCTCCATCGCGATTGTTGGGGTGATTTGAAAAAGTCAAGAGGAAAATTTGTTCGCACTCCTGTTTTGGGGGTGAAACAATAAATGGCCCTAGTCAAGAGACTAGAGCCTGTAAGGAAATTTTAATTCCGAGAGTCTACAGCTAGAGTGAGGGGGTGGTTATCCACCCCCTCCTCATCAAACCGCACTTCCCCCGACCGGACTTTCACCGGCTAGATAACGCGTGCTTTGGCTGGGCACGCCACTTAAAAAGCCGCTAAAGACGGTTCTTTTACGGCAAATAAGGATAGAAAATGCTGATAACTGCCCACAGCCAAGGCTAATGCAGCAAGCCCGCCGATAACCAGCTTAGCCTTCATTGTCAGTTCCCCCATTTCAATTTCAAATGACCTTGTCTGTGTCAAGTGGGTCCAATTGATTGGATACCCTGTCTCATGACTGCACTGACTCCATCTTCAATAACGTGGGCAAGACTCAGTGCATGACTCAAACAGGCCGAAAAGGTTACACGTTGACACTCCGCACGCCTCCAGGCGTGTGATGCCTGGGAGTACTCCCGTATCTGAGAGTTCTGACTTGCGTCTCAAGCGATCCCCGTTGACCCCGCGGCTGAGTCCGCTTAGGCGGACAGATCACGAAGGCGCAAACCTTCGCGCAGAATGTTTTGCGCGACGTTGACGACCCGATCAATGAATTTTGCCACACACCGGGCACGTCCACTCCCAGTCATGTCTTTCGCCCTGGTGTTTCGATGTCCGCAGAACGTCGAAAAAATTGAGCCACTGCCTGAAAAGCAAGTGGCTCTCTTATTGTTTTGGCCGGCATCAATAATACAGTGACTGGGCAAGGTTGCACTTGATACAGGTTTGCGTGTACCGGTCTTCCAAAAATTCATGCGCACACGTCTTGCGGATCTTTTCCAACTCGATTTTCAATTGATAGATCCGGTTGGAAAGCTCCGCGATTTCCCGCTCGATCTGCTGCACCCGGTTCATCGATGCGCCCTCCCGAACCGACAGCTGTTAGCGGTAAATCTGGTTGCCCGCTTCACGGAATTCCTTCGCTTTCTCTTCCAATCCCATGTCGATCGCCGTTTCCAGGGCGAGCCCTTTCGCTTCCGCATATTCGCGAATATCCTGCGTAATCCGCATGCTGCAGAACTTCGGCCCGCACATCGAGCAGAAGTGGGCCGTTTTGGCCGCTTCCGCCGGCAGCGTTTCGTCATGGTACTCCATCGCCCGTTCCGGATCGAGCGACAAATTGAACTGGTCGCGCCAACGGAATTCAAAGCGTGCTTTGGACAGCGCATCGTCCCGTTTTTGCGCATTCGGGTGGCCTTTCGCCAGGTCGGCCGCATGCGCCGCGATCTTGTAGGCAATCACACCTTCCCGGACATCGTTTTTATTCGGCAGGCCAAGGTGTTCCTTCGGAGTCACATAACACAACATGGCGGTGCCGAACCAGCCGATCATCGCTGCGCCGATGGCTGAAGTAATATGGTCGTAGCCGGGCGCGATGTCGGTCGTCAGCGGCCCCAACGTATAGAACGGTGCCTCCTGGCAGATTTCCATCTGCAAGTCGACGTTTTCTTTGATTTTGTGCATCGGTACGTGCCCCGGACCTTCGATCATCACCTGCACGTCGTGCTTCCAGGCGATCCGGGTCAGCTCGCCCAGCGTCCGCAGTTCCGCAAACTGGGCTTCGTCGTTCGCATCGGCGATCGAGCCCGGCCGCAGGCCGTCCCCCAACGAGAAGCAGACATCGTACGCTTTCATGATCTCACAAATCTCTTCGAAGTGGGTGTACAGAAAATTCTCCTTGTGATGCGCCAGACACCAGGCCGCCATAATCGAGCCGCCGCGGGAGACGATACCGGTCACCCGCTTTGCCGTCAACGGGATGTAGCGCAGCAGCACACCCGCATGGATCGTGAAGTAATCGACGCCTTGTTCCGCCTGTTCGATCAATGTATCGCGGAAGACCTCCCAGCTGAGGTCTTCGACGACTCCCCCCACTTTTTCCAGCGCCTGATAGATCGGCACCGTTCCGACCGGCACCGGCGAGTTGCGAATGATCCATTCACGGGTCGTGTGAATGTTCTTGCCGGTGGACAGATCCATGATCGTGTCGGCTCCCCAGCGAATCGCCCATGTCATTTTCTCCACTTCTTCCTCAATCGAGGAGGCGACCGCCGAATTGCCAATGTTCGCATTCACTTTCACGTGGAAGTTGCGGCCGATAATCATCGGTTCGCTTTCCGGATGATTGATGTTCGCCGGGATGATCGCCCGGCCGCGCGCCACCTCGTCGCGCACGAATTCAGGGGAGACGCCTTCGCGAATCGCGATGAATTCCATCTCCGGCGTAATGATCCCTTTGCGGGCATAGTGCAGCTGCGTCACATTTTGTCCCGGTTTTGCCCGCAACGGCCGCCGGTTCACCCCCGGAAACACCTGCCGGTTGGCCCGCGGGTCACCCGCCCGATAGCCGTCGTCCTCCGGCTTCACTTCGCGTCCCTCATACTCTTCTACATCGCCCCGTTCCAGGATCCAGTTGCGGCGGATCGGTGGCAGCCCTTGCCGGATATCCACCCTATAGGCCGGATCTGTATAGGGACCGCTCGTATCGTACACGCGGACCGGTTCATTCGGTACTTCACCGGTTGGTGTCGATGTCGGATGCAGCTCGATCTCGCGCATCGGCACGCGCAAATCAGGTCTGGAACCTTGCACGTACACTTTTTTGCTGCCCGGAAACGACGTTAGCAAAGCGATGTTTTGTTGCCCTTCCATTGTTTGCGACATGGTGAGACCTCCTTTTTTTCCCAAACAAAATGACGTGGATTCCAGGACCCGACCGGTTGGCGCATCGGCTGCAGCAAAAAACCGGATCCTACCTGATGAGGACCCGGCCGTCGACTGAAGTCGGCTGTGCATGATGCCCGAACCGCAGATGTATGTAGCCAACTACTTTCCTACGCTGGTATTATCCAGATCAGGTCCTGAGGGTTAAGGAACTTCATCGCGTCCCTCTCTCAGCCCAGGCTCATGGGCACCCCTAGTAGCAACATCGTATTGAATTTTTACAACTTTAGCATACCGGATGCAGTCCCGTTTGGCAAGGGGAAACCGCGACACTGTGTTGTTCGTCAGTGATATTGTCACCCTGTAACTCGTCTGTGAAAATGTCACCATGTAGAGGGAGTTTGAGTTCCTTGTCCACAGATAAATTAGTTGGCTTGCTTGCGTTTTCTTACCATGACATAACCGAACGTGCCAAGAGCAACTAACCCTCCGCCAATCGGAAGATAGTATTTGCTTCCCGCATTGCTTGAGTCTGAGTTCAAGACCGCACCACCTGCTTGCACCGCTCCATTTTTGCTCTCCGATGCCTTTTCTTTTTTCAATTTATCAAGTTTCGCTTCGAAATCCGCCATCGGTACGAAGCTATGTTTTTTCAGTTTTAAAAATTCATGATCCCTCATCGGAACAATACTACTTTCACCTGTCACGTGTTGGACAGCAAAGATATACAGACCAAATCGTTGATCGTATAAGAGTTTTGCGCTGTCTGTATCTTTTAGCAGTTTCTTTGCGTCTTGGAGGTCTTGTTCGAAGCTAGTATTATTTTTGATGTTGAAAATGCTCCATTTTCCGTTTTCTTCAGTGGCAAACACGATACCGGCAGGCTTACCATTTACTCGAATCGGAAAAATATATCCGCCAAATGTAAAACTGTTACCGTTCGCTTCGATTTTGTTCGAAACAACAAAATACGGTATTCCGTCTCCCAGTTGAGCATTCGCAAACGAATCATCAGCGTTTACCCCAAAGTTATCCTTCGCAGCATCCAAAGGTTTTTGATAGTTCAAAAAATCAGCTTCAATCATTGATTTTACACCTTTATTTGCGTACTGAGTTATTGGATCATTGTCAGCAAGAGCGGATTGATTTTGAACCAAAAGCATACATGCGATGAACATCAAAATCACAAGACGTGCAAAGTTATATTTCATAATGGTTTCCCTTCTTTACTACATATACGTAAATGTAGTAAAGGGTGTTCACCCAGGTCCACTGAGCGTTATCAACAAAGTCGTTATAATGCCTTAATGTTGTACGATGCATCCAAAGGATCAATATAATACACATCAGACTTCGGTACCGACGTGTCCTGATAATAGCCACGAATTACAAATACGTGACCAGTACCACTCCCCCCCTTCCATGTAATAAGTGCGATTATTGGTTCCCCATTGTTTATCTGATTTTATACTTTGACAAACCTTTTTGCATGTCATAGACAGTACCTGGTTCGTTTACAGCAGACCCCTTAACGTATACGACAATATCGGTTTGTGTGGCATTGGCTCCCAAATAATCTTCCCCCTTTCGAAATAGATTTTTGTAGGCAAACTCGACTACAATTTCAATATAATACCAGGTAGTCAGAATTTCAACTCTATTTCTATAAATCCGTTTTCCCCTTTAACTCACTCGAAGTCGTTTATGACAATCTCTCGGCAGGAAAGCCCCCGCCCAAGACGAAAAAAAGGGTTGCGTCATCACGCAAACCCTCGATGGATCACCCGTGTAACGGTGACAAAGTCACCGGCCTTGACGGATGTGTATTCTATTTACCGTGATTGCTGTGACCGTTCTCTGTTAGAACTCAAGCGGTTCAGCGGCTCTCTATTTTTCTCCTCGAAACGCCTTGTCCGAAATGTCCTTCCGGTAGTGCATGCCGGCAAAATGAATCGCCTGCACCCCGCGGTACGCCGCTTCTTTCGCCGCTTTCAGGTCGGCGCCGAACCCGGTCACGCCGAGTACCCGGCCGCCGTTGGTGACATATCGGCCTTCCACAAAATCGGTTCCCGCATGAAACACGACAACCTGCTCCGGCAGCCGGTCAAGCCCCTCGATCGGGTCCCCTTTCCGGTAGGCTCCCGGATAGCCTTGCGCCGCTAGAATCACGCAGACGGCCGCCCCATTTTTCCAGGCGAGCCGGATGTCCTGTAGGCGTCCGTCGATCACCGCATCGATCACGTCGACCAGATCGTTTTCCAGCAAAGGCAGTACCACCTGCGCCTCCGGATCGCCAAACCGCGCGTTAAACTCGATCACCTTCGGGCCTTCCGCGGTCAGCATCAGCCCGGCGTACAGCACCCCTTTGTACGGCGTGCCCCGCGCCACCATCGCTTCCGCCACCGGTCGGACGATCGTCGCCTCGATTCCCTGCAGCAATTCGTCCGTCACGCGAGGCACCGGAGCATACGTGCCCATCCCGCCTGTATTCGGTCCCTGGTCGCCGTCAAATACCTGCTTATGATCCTGGGACGGCACCATCAGCTTGACGTTTTTGCCGTCCACAAACGCGAGGACGGTGGCTTCCTCGCCCGCCAGAAACTGTTCGATCACCACGCGGCTGCCCGCTTCCCCGAACGTCTTCGCCTGCAAAATCGACCGCACGGCCTCTTCCGCTTCCGCCACCGTTTTCGCCACGATCACGCCCTTACCTGCCGCCAGCCCGTCCGCTTTGACGACGATCGGCGCCCCCTGTTCGCGAACGTACTGCAAAGCGGGTTCCGCTTCCGTAAACACTTGATACTTGGCGGTCGGAATTCCGTGCGTCAGCATCAGATCTTTTGCAAACGACTTGCTTCCTTCCAGTAGAGCCGCTTCCCGCCGCGGGCCGAAAATGCGCAGCCCGCGCGCTTCAAACGCATCGACCACGCCCGCCAGCAGCGCCGCCTCCGGCCCCACCACCGTCAGATCGATCGCTTCCCGTTCCGCAAAATCGGCCAACTGCTCGACCGCATCGGCGGCAATCGGCACACACTCCGCCAGTTGGGCAATTCCGGCATTGCCGGGTGCGCAGTACACCTTCCGCACGCGCGGACTCTGGGCCAATTTCCAGACGAGCGCATGTTCGCGGCCGCCGCCGCCAATCACAAGCACCTTCAAATCAATCGCCCTCCTTCCCGTTTGTTCGACAGACAGGGTCTGACCTTTGCCTGCAGGCGCGCCGGACCTGTTATTCCGTACGCGCCTACAGCCCGATAAGGTCTGACCGGATATTTGCCGCTTCGCCTCCACTTACCGCAACGGCCGCAGGAATTCTCATGTCAAACGATGTCGCACGGTGCAGCCATTTGTCCGGAACAATCGGTCTGACCTGTCCCGCACCAACGATTGCCGATGCCACCCAGCTTGCCGGGCGGTTGCCTGTCAGATCGTAACCGATTTTCCCGCTCCTTGTCGAATGCGAAAATTCGACACCCGTTTCGACGCGTAAATTTTCCCAAACAAGCGTCGAAGGTTCACCATACGAAAGATACCTTCGCACACACGTATCCTTTTTGTGTGCCGTACTCCGCCCCGCATGGAAAGTTCGCACACGATCAATGCTTGAAATGGCGGATGCCGGTGAATACCATCGCGATTCCGTGGCGGTCGGCCGCTTCGATCGACGCGGCATCCTTGATCGAGCCGCCCGGCTGGATGATCGCGGTAACCCCCGCTTTCGCCGCCTCTTCCACCGTATCGGGCAGCGGGAAAAATGCATCCGACGCGAGCACCGCTCCGTTCGCCAGCTCGCCAGCCTGTTCGATCGCGATCCGCGCTGCTCCGACCCGGTTCATCTGCCCCGCTCCGATGCCGATCGTGCGGTTCTCCCGCGCCAGAACGATCGCGTTTGACTTCACATGCTTGACCACTTTCCAGGCGAACAACAGCTGCCCCAATTCTTCTTCCGTCGGTTGCCGGCGAGTGACCACCTGCAGGTCGTCCGGCGAAACGGTCTTCAGGTCCAGTTCTTGCACCAGTAACCCGCCCGCCACTTTCAGTGTGGTGAGCTGATTGGCCAACGGAGATGCGGACTGCTCTCCCGCTTGCGCAGTTGCACCTTCGACCGTCTCCAGCATCCGCAAAGCATTATCCGCTTTCGGTCCGATCGCGGCTTCCAGTAAGCGGAGATTTTTCTTTTGCGTCAAAATCTCGAACGCTTCCGGCTCGAAACCGGGCGCAATAATGATCTCCAAAAACAGTTCCGCCATCGCCTGCGCGGTCGGAGCGTCGACCGTTCGGTTCAACGCGATGATGCCGCCAAAAATCGAGACGGGATCCGCCTCATACGCTTTCTGCCAGGCGCCGAAAATCGTATCGGCAGTCCCGACGCCGCACGGATTGGTATGTTTTACCGCAACCACCGCCGGTTCCGTGAACTCCTTGACAATCGCCATCGCCGCATTCGCATCGTTGATATTGTTGTAGGACAATTCCTTGCCGTGCAGTTGTCTCGCGCCGGCGATCGTGTCGGCTCCGGCTGCCGGCTCCCGATAGAACGCCGCTTGCTGGTGCGGATTTTCCCCGTAGCGAAGATCCTGCGCCTTCTCGTACGTCAATGTGATCGTTTCCGGGAATTCCTCGCCCACCTGGCGGGTCATGTACTGGGCCACCAGCGCGTCGTAAGCGGCAGTGTGGCGGAACACTTTCGCCGCCAGCGCCAGCCGCGTAGTCACCGGCAGTGGTTTGCCTTCGTCGAGGCTTTCGATCACCAGACCGTAGTCGGCCGCGTCAACAAGAACGATCACGTCCCGGTAGTTTTTCGCCGCCGCCCGCAGCATCGATGGCCCGCCGATATCGATATTTTCGATCGCCTCCTCATGCGTCACGCCAGGCTTTAGAATCGTCTGCTTGAACGGATACAGGTTGACGACCACCAGATCGATCGGCCGGATGCCCAGCCGCCCGATCGCCTGCATATGTTCCTCATTGTCCCGCACTGCCAGCAGCCCGCCGTGAATGTTCGGATGCAGCGTCTTCACCCGGCCGTCCATAATCTCCGGAAATCCGGTCACATCCGAAATCCCGGTCACCGGAATCCCCGCCTGCTCCAGCAGTTTGGCAGTACCGCCGGTCGATACGATCTCCACGTTGTGCCGAACGAGCGCCCGGGCCAAATCGACGATGCCGGTCTTGTCCGATACGCTGATCAATGCTCGTCTCATGTTGTTTGATTCCCCCGTTCCCAAACTGCAACGTTATGGTTAGTCTCTTGCCTATCCAATCCAATACTCCACCTCATTGCCGCGGAGCAGAATCCGTCCGTTCGCAAAATCACGCACCACTTGCGGCAGCAGCCGGTGTTCCGCCGCCTGAATCTTCGCCGTCAGGGTGTCTCTCGTCTCGTTTGACTCAATCGCCACTTTTTCCTGTGCAATCACAGGCCCCGTGTCCATCCCCTCATCGACAAAATGAACCGTTACCCCCGTATATGACACCCCTGCCTGCAAAGCCTGGCCGATCGCATCCTTGCCCGGAAACGCCGGCAATAGCGAGGGATGCAAATTGAGAATCCGCCCCCGGTACGGTTCCAACAGCGTCGGTCCGACCAGCCGCATGTAACCGGCAAGCACGATAAAATCCACCCGTTTCGCCCGCAACTCCTCTAAAATTCGCGTTTCATAAGCCGCTTTGTCAGGAAATTCCTTCGGAACCAGCACCAGTGCCGGAACGCCGGCCTGTTCCGCCCGTTCGATCGCTTTCGCTCCCGGCTTGTCGCAGACGACCAGGACGATCCGGGCACCACCCAACTCGCCTGCAGCAGCCCGATCCAGCAGAACCTGCAGATTGCTCCCGGTCCCGGACGCAAACACGGCGATCCGCTTGCCGGCGGTTGCGTTTTCAATCCCTGGCCCCCCGTCAAAAGCCGTCACCGGCCCCCCTTCACCGGACGCGGCTCCCGAAAAGGAATCCCCGCTTGCTGTTCCCCGCATTTCCTCGCTCATGCCGTTCCTCCAACCCCGTCGATTCGCACCTGGCGGTTGCCTGGCACAATGCTTCCGATCCGGTACGCCCGTTCCCCAAGGCTGATCGCCTCCCGGATAAAATCGTCCGCCTGCGTCTCCGGAACCACCGCCACCAGGCCAATCCCCATATTGAACGTACGGTACATATCGCTTGCGGACAGGTTGCCTTCCCGCTGCAGCAGCTCAAAAATCGGCAGCACCGGCCAGGATCCCGGACGAATCTCGGCAGCGCATCCCTCCGGCAGTACGCGCGGGATGTTTTCCAGAAAGCCGCCGCCGGTGATATGGGCCATCGCCCGCACATCGAACCGTTCGCAGAGCGCAAGCCCATTTTTGACATAAATGCGGGTGGGAGTCAGAAGTTCTTCGCCAAGCGTCCTGGTCAGTCCCGGAAGCTGCGCGTCCAGCGAATATCCGGCCTCTTCCAGCAGCACCTTGCGCACCAGAGAAAATCCGTTCGAGTGCAAACCGCTCGAAGCCAAGCCGATCACCGCATCGCCCGGCGTCACCCGCGTCCCGTCGATCAGCTTGCTTTTGTCGGCGATGCCGACCGCAAAACCGGCCACGTCATATTCCCCGTCCGCGTACATGCCCGGCATCTCGGCCGTCTCGCCGCCGACCAGCGCGCACCCCGCCAGGACGCAGCCATCTGCGATTCCCTTGACGATTTGTTCCGCCGTCTCCGGCACCAGTTTGCCGGTTGCCAGATAATCCAGAAAGAAAAGGGGCTCGGCCCCCATCACCAAAATGTCGTTGACGCACATCGCCACCGCGTCGATGCCGATCGTGTCATGCTTGTCCATCTGAAAAGCGATTTTCAGCTTGGTGCCAACCCCGTCGGTTCCCGATACAAGCACCGGTTCCTTGTATTTGCCGAGGTCCAGTCGAAATCCACCGCCAAATCCCCCCAGAGCGGTGATCACTTCCGGCCGCATGGTGCGGGCCACGTGCGGCTTGATCCGGTCGACCGTTTCATTCCCGGCATCGATGTTCACGCCTGCCCGGGCATAGGCATCGACTCCGGCAGCTTGCTGCGAACCGGCTGCGCGGTTGGTTTGCAAATCGCGAATATCGTTGTGTCCCGACACGTTCGCCCCCTACCTTTCCAACACATGTTTTTGCAGGCCTTCATAGATCTCGGTCGGATACCGCCCGGTGAAACAGGCGTTGCAATATTTGTGCTGGGACAAGTCCTCCACGCCGAACGCCTGCATCATCTTCGCTTCCGACAGGTAGGCCAATGAATCGGCACCGATGTATTCGCGGATCTCCTCGATCGATTTGTTGGCCGCGATCAGCTCTTCCCGGGCGGACGTGTCGATGCCGTAGAAGCAGCCGTGCGTGACCGGAGGCGAGGAGATGCGCAGGTGAACCTCTTTCGCTCCCGCTTCCCGCAGCATTTGGACGATCCGCTTGGAAGTCGTGCCGCGCACGATTGAATCATCGATCAGCACGACCCGCTTGCCGTCCACCACCCCGCGGACGGCTGACAGCTTCAGCTTCACGCCCCGTTCGCGCAGTTCCTGGCTGGGTTGGATGAACGTCCGGCCGATGTACTTGTTCTTGATCAAGCCGATCTCGTACGGAATCCCGGTCGCTTCTGCATAGCCGATCGCGGCCGAAATCGAAGACTCGGGAACGCCGATCACCACGTCTGCGTCGACCGGATGTTCTTCCGCCAGCAGTTTGCCCAATTTTTTACGGACGGAGTGCACGTTGAACCCGTCAATGTCCGAATCGGGACGGGCGAAATAAATATACTCGAACGTGCACATGGCCGTTTTGCCGACGCTGGCGAATCGCTCGGACCGCATGCCGTCGCGGTCGATGACCAGCATCTCGCCCGGTTCGATGTCCCGGATGTATTCCGCGCCGATCGTATCGAAGGCGCAGGTTTCAGAAGCGACCACATACGCCCCCTCAAACTGGCCCAGCGCCATCGGCCGCAGTCCGTGCGGATCGCGCATGGCGAGCAGCTTGTCGTCGGTCAGAATCAAAAATGCGTACGCGCCTTTCACGACCGACAGCGATTCCTTGATGCTCTCCTCGATCGTCGGCAGCCCCGACTTGGCGATCAGATGGGCGACGACCTCGGTGTCGCTGGTGGTTTGGAAAATGCTGCCCTGCCGCTCCAGCCGGCCATGGATCTGATGGGCGTTGATCAGATTGCCGTTGTGCGCGAGCGCCATGTTGCCCCGCTGGAAACCGAACGTCAGCGGCTGCGCGTTGGCAACGGAGGAATCGCCGGTCGTCGAGTAGCGCACATGTCCGATCGCCGCATGCCCTTTCAGCGATCGCAGCACGTCCTGGTCAAACACCTCGGCCACAAGCCCCATGCCCTTATGGGAATACATTTTGCGGCCGTCGACCGTGGCGATGCCGGCGCTCTCCTGCCCGCGGTGCTGCAGGGCGTAAAGACCGTAGTAGGTCAGCTCGGCCGCCTTGTCATGCCCGAAGATCCCAAACACGCCGCACTCTTCGTGCCATTTGTCAGACATCATTGCATGATGCATGGGATGGCTCCTTTCCATGTGCTTGCCAACCGTTCCACCTGCTCGTCAACCACCGTTTCGCCATTGACGCGGATCACCAGTTTTGCGCCTTCCACGCGGCCGATGCGGGTCAGCGGAACATTGTGCTCGCGGGCCAACCGTTCCAGTGTTTCCGCCTGCGCGGGCGATGCTTCCAGAATGATGCGGGACGGACTTTCTGCGAACAGGGCAAAATCGGGCCGCAGCCCCGGCGCAAATCCGACCGCCTGTGGCGTCGATACTGTGGTGGCCGCTCCCTCGCCCGCTTTCCCTGCACCCGCCGGCTGCGTCACCGAACCAGCAGCGTCGGATCCCGTGGTCGCCGCCGCATCGCCAATCGCCAGTTCGACCACCGCTCCCTTACCGCCGGCGATTGCCGATTCCGCCAGCGCCACTGCCAAACCGCCATCCGCGCAGTCGTGCGCCGAGCGGACGAGTCCCTGTTGAATCGCGGCGAGCGTGAAGCGCTGCACCGATTTTTCCAATGCAAGGTCGATTGCGGGCGGTTTGCCTGCCACCCGGCCGTGCACCGCCTTTAGATATTCCGATCCTCCGATATCCGGATTGGTCACTCCCGTTACATAGAGGACATTGCCTTCCTCTTTCCAGTCGGAGGTGGTGATATGGTCAACGTCGTGTACCAGACCGACCATGCCGATGATCGGGGTCGGGTAGATGTCGATTCCATTCGTTTCGTTGTAGAGCGATACGTTACCGGAAATCACCGGCGTTTCCAGCACGCGGCACGCTTCCGCCATGCCATCGACCGATTTTTCGAATTGATAGAAGACCTCCGGCTTTTCCGGGTTGGAATAGTTCAGGCAGTCGGTCACCGCCAGCGGCTCCGCCCCCGTACAGACCACATTGCGGGCCGCTTCCGCAATCGCCAGCTTGCCGCCCGTTTCCGGATCGAGGTAGACGTATCGGCCATTGCCGTCCGTTTTCATCGCCAGCGCTTTACGCGTGCCGCGAATCGTCACGACTGCCGCATCCGATCCGGGACGAACGGCTGTCGACGTCCGTACCATATAGTCATACTGCCGGTACACCCACTCTTTCGAGGCGATCGTCGGCTGGCGGAGCAGCGTGTGCAGCGTCTCGTTCAGGTCGTTCGGAACCGGCAGGCTGTTTATATCGAAAGGTTCCGTCTCGTCCAGATAGGCGGGCCGCTTCGCAGGACGATTGTAGACGGGCGCGTCATCGACCAGCGCCGATACGGGTATTTCCGCCACCACCTGCGCGCCTTCCTTCACCCGCAGCATGCCGTCGTCCGTGACGCGGCCGATGACGGTCGCTTCCAGTCCCCATTTTTTGAAGATCGCTTGCGCGACCGCCTCCTTTCCTCGTTCCATCACCACCAGCATCCGTTCCTGCGATTCGGACAGCATGATCTCGTACGGCGTCATTCCTTCCTCGCGGCGGGGGACGAGCGCCACATCCAGTTCAATCCCGGAGCCCGCGCGGGAAGCCATCTCGGACGAGGAAGAGGTCATGCCGGCGGCGCCCATGTCCTGGATGCCGACGACCGCTCCCGTTGCAATCAGTTCCAGGCAGGCTTCCAGCAGCAATTTTTCCATGAACGGATCGCCGACCTGCACGGCGGAACGTTCTTTCGCATGCGGGTCTTCCGCCGACGCGAACGTCGCCCCGTGGATCCCGTCGCGGCCCGTGCGGGCTCCGACCACCATCACCGGATTGCCAACGCCCGACGCCTTGCCTTTCGTAATCTTGTCCTTGTCGATAATCCCCACGCACATCGCGTTGACCAGCGGGTTGTGCGTGTACCGTTCGTCGAACACAACCTCCCCGGCAACGGTCGGAATGCCGATGCAGTTTCCGTAGCCGGCGATGCCTTCCACCACATGGCCGAACAGATATCGGTTGCGCGCACTGTTTTCGATCGGGCCGAAGCGCAGCGAGTTGAGCAGCGCGATCGGCCGGGCGCCCATCGTGAACACGTCGCGAATAATGCCGCCGACACCGGTGGCAGCCCCCTGATACGGTTCAATCGCGGACGGATGGTTGTGCGATTCGATCTTGAAGACGACGGCGTGGTTGCCACCGATGTCGACGATGCCGGCGTTTTCGCCGGGACCCTGCAGCACCCGCGGACCGGATGTGGGAAACCGCTTCAACACCGGTTTCGAGCTTTTGTACGAACAATGTTCCGACCACATGACGGAAAAGATACCGGTCTCCACATAGTTGGGCTGCCGTCCCAGCAGCTGAACGATTTTTTGATATTCGTCATCCGTCAGTCCGAATGTGCGATAGATTTTCTCGTCGACGATCTGCTGCGGGGTCGGTTCCTGCCGAACCGTTTCCTGCTTCGCTGTATTAGGCACCGTGCTTTTCCCTCCAGTTCCGCAAAATCGATGTAAAGAGCGCACGGCCGTCGCTTGAGCCGAGCCAGTCGTGCACCGCCCGTTCCGGGTGAGGCATCATACCCAGCACATTGCCCGCTTCGTTGCAGATGCCGGCGATGTTGTCGACCGAACCGTTCGGATTTTTGCCGGAATAGCGAAACACAATCTGGTTGTTCGCCTGCAACTTCTTGAGCGTCTCGTCATCCACGTAATAGTTGCCTTCGCCGTGCGCGATCGGGATGCGGATCACTTGCCCTTGTTTGTAGTCCCGGGTAAAAGGGGTATCGGCGTTCTCCACCACCAGCGGGGAGATCTCGCAGTTGAACTGCAGATGGTTGTTGCGCCTGAGCGCCCCCGGCAGCAAGCCGGATTCGGTCAGAATCTGGAATCCGTTGCAGATGCCGATCACCAGCCGGCCGTCGGCCGCCGCTTTCTTGACTTCTTCCATCACCGGCGAGAAGCGGGCGATCGCTCCGCAGCGCAGATAGTCGCCGTAGGAAAATCCGCCCGGCAGCACAATGCAGTCATAACCGGACAGGTCGGTCGCATGGTGCCACACCATCTCCACCGGTTCGCCCAGCACATCCTCCACCGCTTTCACCGCATCGACGTCACAGTTGGAGCCAGGAAACACAATCACCGCAAATTTCACGCGCTCACACCTCCGTCAATTCGAAGGTGTAAGACTCGATCACCGTGTTGACGAGCAGCTTTTCGCACATTTCGGTGATGCGTTCTTCCGCCGTCTTTCGGTCGTTCGTGTTTACTTTCACTTCCATGAACTTGCCGATCCGCACGTCCTCCACCTCGTCATAGCCAAGCGCATGCAGCGACTTGGTGACGGCCGACCCTTGCGGATCGAGCACGGACGGCTTCAGTGTGACATGAATTTTTGCCAGGATCATCGCTCATATCCTCCCAGTCGTCGCAAAATTTCCTCGTACGCTTCCTCGACCGCTCCCAGATCGCGGCGGAACCGGTCTTTGTCGAGCCGCTCCTTCGTGTCCGCATCCCAGAACCGGCAGGTGTCAGGCGAAATCTCATCCGCCAACAGCAGGTTGCCGTCCACGTCGATGCCGAATTCCAGCTTGAAATCGACCAAAAGCAGATTTTTGTCGGCCAGAAATCCTTTCAAATAGACGTTGATCTGCCGTCCCAATTCCTCCAGCTGCTGCACCTGTTCCGGTGTAGCCAGTTGCAGCACCTCGATGTGCGACCGGTTGACCAGCGGGTCTCCCAACTCATCGTTTTTGTAATAAAATTCCACCACCGTCTTCGGCAGGATCGTCCCCTCTTCCCAGCCGATCCGCTTTGCGAGCGAGCCGGCGGCGATATTGCGGACCACCACTTCGAGCGGCAGGATCCGCACTTTTTTGACGAGCATCTCCCGTTCCGATAAGGTGCCGATGTAATGGGTGGCAATCCCTTTCGCTTCCAGCATCCGGAAAAAAATCGAAGCGATCCGGTTGTTCATCTCCCCTTTGCCGGCGATTGTCCCTCTCTTCTCGCCGTTAAACGCTGTCGCATCGTCCTTGTACGCAACGATCACCTGATCCGCTTGATCCGTCAGGTACACCTTTTTCGCTTTCCCTTCGTACAACAGCTCGCCTTTCACCGGCATCGCCGTTCCCCCTCTCTGCATTACTTGCCGATATGACGCAGCAGCTTGCTTGCGAGTCCGGTGTACGTGGCCGGTGTCATCGCCAGCAGGCGGGCTTTGTCATCAGCCGGCAGTTCCAATCCCTCGATAAAGGAGCGCATCACGTCGGCGTCCACTTTCACGCCGCGGGTCAGGTCTTTCAGTTTCTCGTAAGGATTCTCATGCCCGTTCTTGCGCATCACGGTCTGCACCGCTTCGCCGATCACTTCCCAATTTTCGTCCAGATCCTTCGCCAGCGCCTGTTCGTTGACCGACAGTTGTTTCAGCCCGCGCAGCGCTCCCTGGATGGCGATGCAGGAATGGGCGATGCCGACCCCGATGTTGCGCAAGGCGGAGGAATCGGTGAGATCGCGCTGCATACGCGATACGGGAAGTTTCAGCGCCAGATGTTCCAGCACGGCGTTGCTCATGCCGAGGTTCGCTTCCGAGTTTTCAAAATGGATCGGGTTCACCTTGTGCGGCATCGTCGACGAGCCGACCTCCCCCGCGACCGCCTGCTGTTTGAAGTAGCCGAACGAGATATACGACCAGATGTCCCGGTCAAAATCGATCGCGATGCTGTTGAAGCGGGCGATCGCCATGAACGCTTCCGCCAGATAATCGTGCGACTCGATCTGTGTCGTCAGCGGGTTATAGGTCAATCCCAATCCCTCGACAAACGAGCGGGCAATCTCTTCCCACGAAGCGTCCGGATAGGCCGCGACGTGCGCGTTGAAGTTACCGACCGCGCCGTTAAACTTGCCGAGGTACTCCAGATTGCGAATCTGCGCCAACTGCCGCTGCCATCTGCGGACAAAAACGGCCAGTTCCTTCCCGACCGTGGTCGGACTGGCCGGCTGCCCATGCGTATGCGCAAGCATCGGCACGTCTCTCGTCTGATCGGCAAAGTCGGCCACTGCCTCCGCCAATTTTTCCGCCAGCGGCAGCCAGATCTGCCGGATGGCGCCCTGTATCATCAAACCGTAAGCCAGGTTGTTGATGTCTTCCGACGTGCAGCAAAAATGCACGAACTCCGCCACGTCCGCCAGCGTCGTTTGCCTGATCCGCCGCTTGATGTAGTACTCCACCGCTTTTACGTCATGCTTGGTGGTCGCCTCGATTTCCTTCACTTCCAGCGCGGCCGCCTCATCAAAATCGGACGCCAGCCGCCGCAGAAACTCGGTCTCCTGCTGCGTAAACGGGCGCACATCCCGGATCTCCGCAGTTTCCGACATCTTGACCAGCCACTCGACTTCCACGTGCACGCGGTGCTTGATCAGCGCCCATTCCGATACGTAGTTTTCCAGGCCGGCCAACTGTTCCCGATAGCGGCCGTCCAGTGGGGAGACTGCTTTTATCGCCATCTGCAACTTCCTTTCCCTGCATTCGCGTATGATGGATCAACCGTTCCAAATCCCGAGCTGTTCGATCTTCGCCAGTGCCTCTTCGACCGTTCGCCCCAGCACGTTGAGATGCCCCATTTTTCGCTTCCGCTTGGCCTCGGCTTTGCCATACAGGTGGAGCTTGATCCCGTCGCCCAGCCGGTTGGCCTTGGCCAGCACCGGCTCCACATGTTCGCCGAGGATGTTGACCATGACAACCGGCGTTAACAGCCGCGTTTCGCCCAGCGGCAGATTGCAGATCGCTCGCACATGCTGCTCAAACTGGGAGGTCGCACAGGCATCGATCGTGTAATGGCCCGAATTGTGCGGACGCGGTGCCAGTTCGTTGACCAGCAGGCTGCCTTCCTGCCAGAACATCTCGACGGCGATCAGGCCGACCACGTCCAGTTCTTCCGCGATCCGTTTGGCCAGCTCCTGCGCCGCCCGATCGGTTTCTGCAGGGATCCGCGCCGGCACGATCGATTGATGCAAAATATTTTCACGATGGATGTTTTCCGCCGTCGGAAACGTGCGGACTTCGCCGTTCGGGTTGCGGGCGGCGATCACCGACAGTTCCTTGGCAAAATCGACCCACCCCTCCAGCACCAGCTCCGACCCGCTTGCGGCTGACTGGGTCTCGACTCCGGTCTCTTCCTTCGACCAGTCCGCCCGTCCTGCACTGCCCAGTGTCTGCCAGGCTTTTTCGATGTCGGACAGCTCTCCCAGGACGTACTGCCCTTTTCCGTCATAGCCGCCGGTCGCCGTCTTCAATACGGCCGGCAGCCCCAGTTCCGCCACCGCCTGCCGCAATTCCTCGCGCGAACCGACCGGCCGCCAGGGAGCCACCGGGATACCGATCGCCTGCAGTGCCGTTTTTTCCCGGATCCGGTGGCGGGTCGTCCGGAGAATCTCTCCTCCTTGCGGCAGGTATGCTTCCCGCTGCAATACCTGCACCAACTCGTCGCTCACGTTTTCAAACTCATAGGTGAGGACATCAGAAACGCGCGCCATCTCGCGGGCGATCGCCAAATCGTCGAGCGGCCCGGTGAACGCCACATCGGCCACCTGCCCGCACGGCGAGTCGGCAGCCGGATCGAGGGTGACGATCCGATAGCCCATCTCGCGGGCTTTCAGGGCGATCATCCGGCCCAATTGACCGCCGCCAAGGATGCCGATGGTGGCACCGGGGAGAATCTGCCGGGGCGTCCGCCCATCAACTTGAGCCGATCGCTTGTTCCGCCCCGTGTACTCATCCTCCGCCTGACGCTCCTTCTCGCCAAGCCGCTGCTCTTGTTGTAAACACCCGGCCTGTCCTTCGCCTGAAACGCATATCGTCCGATCGGTCATGTGAGATCCCCGCTTTCGATTACCCGCTGCCGCATGTCCGCCCGCCGTCTTTCCAGCCGCTGCCGGAGTTCCGGTCGGGTGGCAGCCAAAATCTGAGCCGCCAGCAAACCCGCATTGGCAGCTCCCGCCTTGCCGATCGCCACCGTTGCCACCGGCACGCCCGCCGGCATCTGAACGATGGACAGCAGCGAATCCAGCCCGTTCAGCGCGGCCGATTTTACCGGGACGCCGATCACCGGCAGCACCGTCTTCGCCGCCACCATGCCCGGCAGATGGGCCGCTCCTCCCGCACCGGCAATGATCACTTCCAAACCGCGCTCCACCGCTGTCTCCGCATATTCAAACATCAGATCCGGCGTCCGATGCGCCGAGACCACTTTTTTCTCGTAAGGAACCGCCAATTCATCCAGGATCGTGCACGCCTCGCGCATCGTTTCCCAGTCCGACTGGCTGCCCATGATCACGCCCACCAGCGGTGTTTGCATGTTGGCACCTCCATCCGTCTCACCCTTATTATTGCATGTCACAAAAAAAGAAACCCGGCACGAGCAAGTTTCTCTCGTGAGCGAGCGAAACCTGCCCGCCTGGGCTTTTGTCCCTTCGGTGTCATGCCGCAACACGGCATGCGAATCGCTCGGACCAGCATCAATTCCGCCAAAATGGACAGAGCGACGTCATTTTGGCGGCATCGACCGGAACCCTAGATCCGCTTTCACTCGTAGTCCGGTTATTTACGGTAACCGGGTAGAGACTCTCGGGCCATATTCCCGAGGATATACGAGAGTCCTATTCGTTTGTCGGCTTCCCTAATCACAGTGTACCAATCGCAGGAAGCGGTGTCAATGAAAATACGAACATTGTTTTCACGCATAAGGAAATCGTTCGTAATGCACCTTGTTCACCGCAGCCAGTTTACCCGCGGGTTGCCACCCAGCCGACCCAAACGGCCAGCAGCAGGAACAGCACCAGCGCGCCGGTTTGCCCCAACAGTTTCAACTCCGGCAGCGGCGTTTTCATGCTCACCAATCCGACGATCAGAATCCCGATCAGCGATTTGCCGGCAATCAAACATCCCACAGCATGTTGGTGTTCATAATGCCTTCCACGATCATTTTCATCAGCATCGCTTTCGGCTCGTCCAAGTCACGGCCAAAGAGTTCCACAGCATCGGCAGCGTCCGCACCAGGCTGATCAGACCGACGGTTGCCACCTCGCCCCAAAAACAATGAAGAGGAAAACAATTTCCAAAACGGACCAACCATCCATGGTATAATGAGAGAAATATTGCCGTGACGGCGGGAATCCCCCATTTTTCCGAATTCTGGCAGGATTTCGCTGCAGCAAGTGGAATACAAAAGGCACACTCATCCCGCGCTATGGACAGAAAATGCGCCGGGGCGTTCCATTGGACCGGAAGGTTGACTGTGAGGGGATACACTTGATCAAGAGCCTGCTTGCCAAACTGCGCAAAAAAGACACACAATCCGAGCGAATTCTATTCGAAATGTTTTACCAGCGGGTGTACAACACCGCCTATTTGATGGTCAGGGATCCGCACCTCGCCCAGGACATCGTGCAGGAAACATTCTTGAAAGCGTTCAGCCAGATCCACAAACTGAAAGACGGCAACAAAATGGAAGCCTGGCTGATCAGCATCGCCACCCGGACGGCGCTCGACCATCTGCGAAAAATAAAAAGACGAACCGATTTTGTCGCAGATGACGTCTATATAAATGAGATGGCTTCACAACACGAATTCCAGCTGCCGGTGGAGACGATCGTTGAACAGAACATCATAAAAGAGATATTGCGGGAGGAACTGGCAAAGCTGAAACCGGAATACACACAGGTTCTGATTTTGAAATACGGGTATGAGTGGAAAGAACAAGCAATCGCCGACGCGTTGAACGTCAGTGTCAGCACGGTCAAAACGCGGCTTCGCCGGGCCAGACAGGTATTGAAACTGGCCGTTGAAAAACGGTGGAATGAGAGGGAAGGTGATTCGAATGGCCACTTCACGAAAGCCCAATCTCGATAGTTTGCTGCAGGAACTGGTGCAGGAGGAAATCCGCGCCGACACGCCGCCCCCCGTGCCGGTATCGGAAGCGTGGGAACAGGTGCGGAGCCGTCTGTACGGAACCGGCCGGATGTCCGGGGCGATGTTTCCCGGGCGAAAAAAAGCGGTCTACGCCGCCGCCGTGTTGCTGGCCCTATTCGCGGCAACCGCCTGGCTGCCGCAGCAGGGGTTCGCATTCGCCCGGTTGTCCGACATTTTCCACCGCATCGAAGGGTCTGTCGTGCAGTTGTTTATCAGGTCGGGGGATCCGCAACCAAAACAGGCGGATACGCCGCCGGACGATCCATCCGCTGCCAATGCCAGGATCATCGAAGGGTCGGAAATTCAATCGCTGCACATGAGCCTGGAACAAGCGCGGCAAGCCGCCGGGTTCCCGATCCGGCTACCGCAGCAGGTGCCTGCCGAATTCACACTGAAAGACGTGACGGTACTGAAAAAACGGACGGAAAAAAGCCAGGAAATCTACCTGAACTACGCAGGATCTCAGAGACGGTTCCACATCAACGAAAAAATGACAGGGCCGCAATTTGGCGCCGGAGCGTTTGTCGACCGGGACGATACGAAAGTGGAAGATGTCACCGTACACGGGCAGAAAGCAGTTCTGCTGACATACAAAAACGGGGTGACCGAGCTGATCTGGGTGACACAGGATACCTACTTTTCAATCGAAGGCAACCTCACCAAACAGGAGATTCTGCAGATCGCAGAATCTCTCTGAGAGACGGCGGGCGCCTTGCGGCGCCCCGCTTCACCTGTTACACCCGGTTTCACCCTGCATCAATGAAACGTTTACTGCACATAAATATAGGTCGAGACGCTACCCCCCTGCTCGATCACCCCAGCCTCATTCACCCAGTGCACACCACGGGTTCGATAGTAGTACCCACCGGTTACATACAGATCCTTTGCACCGTATACGAACGAAGAGGCATAGTCCTTAAATTGGCCGACATACGCCACATCCGTCCATCTCCCTTGGGCGGCATCCCACTTTTGCAGATACAGGTCGATCGCGATCGTATCCACCGCCGTGTAGGCTTGCGTGTTGCCGCTGACCGTCACGCGGGTGCCGGAAGCTCCGATAAACGTTTCCCCGCTCTGCAAATATTGAGTGGATTGAATCGTGAATGAACCGAATGACAGGCTGCCGTACCCGAAATGCGGCTGGCTGGCCGGCGTGCCTTCCATCGGAGCGGGCGGTTTTTTCCCGGCCGCCAAGCCGCTTGCCGGTTGCAGCAGAAGCGCAGCCAATCCCACCGCAAACATCCAGATGACCATCCGTTTCCACCTGGCCATGCATGTCCCTCCTTGCGGATTTTTCATTTACTTTCTGCGCACATCCGAATCATTCCTGCTTCCACGTTCGGTTGGTGCAGCAAACGGCACCCCAGTACTGCAAGGTGCCGTCCGTTTACTTCAGTGAACCTGTTTTATAATATTTTTCCGCCAGCAGGTCGATTTCTTTTTTCAGTTCCGTCACCAGATCCTTTTCGGGAACTTTGCGGATGATCTCGCCGTACCGGAACAACAGCCCCTCGCCGACGGAGCCGGCGATTCCGATGTCCGCTTCTTTCGCTTCGCCAGGACCGTTCACCGCACAGCCGAGCACCGAAACTTTAATCGGGGCTTTGATCTTCGCCAGGTATTCTTCAATCTCGTTCGCGACGCTGATTAGGTCGATCTCGATCCGGCCGCAGGTCGGACAGGATACGAGTGTCGCCGCATTCGAGACCAGCCCGAACGTTTTCAACAGTTCCCGGGCGACTTTCACTTCCTCGACCGGGTCGGCGCTGAGCGATACGCGGATGGTGTTCCCGATCCCCATCCACAGCAGGGTGCCAAGACCCGCAGCGCTCTTGACGGTCCCCGAAAACAGGGTGCCCGCCTCCGTGATTCCGATATGCAGCGGGTAGTTGAACGACTCCGCTGCTTTCTTGTACGCTTCGATCGCCAGCGGCACATCCGACGCCTTCATCGACACCACGATATCGTGAAAATCGAGTTCCTCCAGGATGCGGATGTGGTGAAGCGCGCTCTCCAGCATTCCTTCCGCCGTCGGATAGCCGTATTTTTCGAGGATGTGCTTCTCCAGCGAGCCCGCGTTGACACCGATACGGATCGGAATGTTGCGCTCTTTGCAGGCTTTCACGACCGCTTCCACTTTCTCGCGGCGGCCGATGTTGCCCGGATTGATGCGGATCTTGTCGATCCCGTTTTCGATCGCTCGGAGCGCCAATTTATAGTCAAAATGAATATCGGCCACCAGCGGAATCGAGATTTCCCGCTTGATCTCTTTGATCGCTTTGGCCGCTTCCGCATTGTTCACTGTTACGCGAACCACCTGACAGCCGGCTTCCTCCAGGCGATGAATCTGCTCGACCGTCGCTTTCACATCGTGCGTTTTGGTCGTCGTCATGCTCTGAATGATCACCTGATCACTGCCGCCAATCGTCAGATTGCCCACTTTCACGGGACGCGTTTCTTTTCTGTGATACATACCGTACAGTCTCCCATCTGTAAGATGTCCGTACCTATTATACCCGTTCCGGAAAAATCGGGCCAGAGGCAGCGGCCAATAGAAGAAACTCGGCTAACAGCGCCCGCGTCCATGCGGGCAAAGCCGAGTTGATCATTCTTGATCAAAAAAGGAAGCCTACTCCGCTTCCCCGCCCGCAAACACAATCTGCAAGTCGATTGCAAAATCCTCAAAGATGCCGACCGGCACCCGCTCCTCTTTCGTATACACTTGCCGCTCGCCGTATTTTCCGTTTTCCAGCCGGTAAACGTCCACATTTTCATGCAAGGGATCGACGATCCAGTATTCCTTCACCCCATATTTTTGATACAGGTGAAACTTGTGCAGTTTGTCCCGCTTGGCCGCATATCCCGGTGACAAAATTTCAACGACCAGATCGGGCGCCCCCTTGCATCCCCGTTCGTCGATTTTGTTCCGGTCGCAAATCACCACCAGATCCGGCTGCACCACGTTATAGGTCTGGTCGTCATCGTCCGCTTCCGACAGGCGGACATCAAACGGGGCCACGTACACCCGGCAGGTCTTGCCCCTGAGATACGTTGCAAATTCAGTGACCAGTTCCCCCAGAATCCGCTGATGCTTTTCCGCCGGCGCCGGCGTCATGTTGTAGGGAATCCCGTCGATCAGTTCCCAGCGTTCGCCGTCATCCCACTTCAAGTAGTCGCTGTAGGAATATTTGCGTTCCGGTTCCAATTTCGGCATGCTCATCCCGCGCACCTCCCTTTTGACAGTATTATACACCATGTCGCGCGAGCATCACGAAAACCGGCTTGGTCATCAAAAAAAAACGGTCCGGCGCACAAAGCCGAACCGTCAACCGGCCTAGAACAGGCCGTCCGCTACTCGGTAATAAAGATATACCGCAATACGATCAATACTGCGAGCGTCCACATCAACCAGTGGATCTTCACTTTCTCTTTTGTGAACAGGTTGCGGAACGCGTTCAACACCACGTAGAACACAATGCCGGCGCCGATCCCGTTGGCAATCGAATAGGTGAACGGCATCATGACGATCGTCAGAAACGCCGGAATCGCCGTCCCCAGTTCATCAAAATCAATCTTTTTCACGGCGCTCATCATCATCACGCCGACGATCACCAGCACCGGTGCGGTGGCCGCATCCGGAATGATCGCCACGAGCGGTCCCAACAGGAACACCGACAGCAGGAACAGGATGGCCGTCGTCACGGAGGTGAGCCCTGTCCGGCCTCCCGCCGCGATCCCGGAAGCGCTCTCAATGTACGCGGTAATGGTGGACGTGCCCAAAAGCGCCCCGAGCGATACGCCGGTCGCATCGACTGCCATCGCCCGGCCGATTTTTTGCTCCGAATCGGGACGATGCAACAGGCCCGCTTTATCCGCCGTGCCAATCAGCGTGCCGAACGTGTCAAACAAAGCGACGAACGTAAACACCAACACGATCTCGAAAAATCCGCCGGTCAAGGCGCCTTTAATATCCAGGCTGCCGATATACAACTGCGAAAAGTTCGGAATCCAGGGCGTTTTGAAAAACGCTTCCGTATTGGTAACACCCATCGGAATCCCGATCAGCGTCGTCAGCAAAATCCCGATCAGCAAAGCGCCCGTTACCCGCGCCACCGCGAGAATGGCCGTGATTACCAAGCCGATCAGCGTCAGCAGCGCCACCTTATTTTCCACAAAATGGGCGATTGTCAGGTTCCACTCGAAAAATTTCAACGTGACCGGCGTGCCCTTGGCAACCGCCCCGGCCGACGGCCCTCCCAGGTATACGATGTTCGTGATTTCCCCCAGTTTCAGCCCAATGATCGTAATAAACAACCCGATCCCGACCGTAATCGCGTACTTGAGCGAATCCGGCACTGCCACCACCAGCAGCTGCCGGATCCGGGACACGGTCAGCAAAATCAGAATCAGCCCCGATACAAACACCGCACCCAAAGCCACTTGCCAGGACACCACACCGCCCTGTTGCGCCGCCACGACCGCAAAATAGGCGTTCAACCCCATGCCCGGTGCCAGTGCCACCGGGAAGTTGACGAACAGCCCCATCATCAGCGTGACCAGCGCCGAACCGACTGCCGTGGCGAAAAACACCGCATTTTTGTCCATGCCGGTGGCGGACAGAATCAATGGATTCAAAAACAGGATATAGGCCATCGTGACATACGTGGTGACCCCGGCAATCAGTTCGGTTCGGATGTTGGTCCCGTGCTCCCGCAGTTGGAAAAGACGTTCCATCATAAGCTCTGCGCCTCCTTTTACTCCCATTCAATCGTCGCCGGCGGTTTCGAAGTAATGTCATATACGACCCGGTTGACATTCGGCACTTCATTGACCAGGCGGGTCGACAGCCTTTCCAGCACCTCATACGGAATCCGTGCCCAATCGGCAGTCATTCCGTCTCTGGAAGTGACGGCGCGAATGCCGATCGTATAGGCGTAGGTGCGTTCGTCCCCCATCACCCCGACGCTCTTGATATCCGGCAGCACGGCAAAATACTGCCAGATCTCCCGATCCAAGCCGGCCCGTTTGATTTCGTCACGGACCACCCAATCGGCTTCTTTCAACAGTTCAAGCTTGTCCTCCGTCACTTCGCCGATAATCCGGATCGCCAATCCGGGACCGGGAAACGGCTGACGCCAGACGATCTCGTCGGCGATTCCCAGTTCGGTGCCGAGCGCCCGCACTTCGTCTTTGAACAGCGATTTCAGCGGTTCCACCAGTTCAAATTGCATATCCTCCGGCAAACCGCCCACATTGTGGTGAGACTTGATCGTTGCGGCGGTCGCCGTACCGCTTTCGATAATGTCTGTGTAAAGCGTCCCCTGTGCCAGAAAATCAAAGTGGCCCAGCTTCTTCGATTCTTCTTCAAACACGCGGATGAACTCTTCGCCGATGATCTTGCGCTTGCGCTCCGGGTCGGTGACGCCCGCCAGCCGCCGCAGGAACCGTTCCCGCGCGTCGATTTTGACGACGTTCATTTTGAATTCCTGGGCGAACGTCTGCATCACCAGGTCCGCTTCGTTCTTGCGCAGCAGACCGTGATCGACAAACATGCAGGTCAGATTGTCGCCGATCGCCCGGTGCACCAACACGGCCGCCACCGACGAGTCAACGCCGCCGGACAGCGCGCACAACACCCTTTTGTCACGGACGGTCGCCCGAATGTCTGCGATCGCTTCGTCCACATACGAGCCCATCGTCCACAATCCTTGGCAGCCGCATACTTCGTACAGGAAATTTCTCAGTATGTCCATGCCGTGGATCGAGTGATTCACTTCCGGATGGAACTGTACCGCGTACAGTTTGCGATCGGGCGCACTCATCGCCGCTACCGGTGCATGCTGGGTGGACGCATCCACCTGAAACCCGGCAGGCGGCGCCAGCACCAGGTCGCTGTGGCTCATCCAAACCTGCTGTTCCCGCGGCTGCCTTTTATATAAAACAGCATCAGACTGTACGTGCATGATCGCTTTTCCATACTCGCGAACGGCTGCCCGCTCCACTTTTGCGTTAAAGTGATAGGCGATCAGCTGCATCCCGTAGCAGATGCCGAGAATCGGAATCCCCAGCTCAAAAATGGCCGGATCGACTTTCGGCGCTCCCTCCGCATACACCGAATTCGGCCCGCCGGAAAATACGATCCCTTTCAGATCCATCTGTTTCAACTGTTCGGCCGTCACAGTCGGCGGCAACAATTCCGAATACACGTTCAGTTCGCGAATCCGGCGGGTGATCAACTGGTTGTACTGCCCGCCAAAATCCAGTACGACAACAGATTCATGCGGTTTCATAACGTTCGCTCTCAACCCCTCAGCCAAAATAAAAAACACCAGTTGCCCGCCTCGCTCTTCACTAGGATTCACGAAGATTCAATGGCGCATACGAGGCATCCGGTGTTGTACATCTCGCCAATAACCCGCCCCTGCAACCGCGGAATGGCTGGGCTTTTATGTACGAACAGCCGCCTCGTAGTCAGGTCATTTACGGTGACCTGGTAGAAACTTTCGGGCCCTATTCCCGAAATTATACGAGCCAGTTTTCGACATCATTTTACGCGAACATTCAAGCCAAGTCAACGTTTCTTCGTTCGCCCTATCTTCCGAACGATCCGTCCCCACAATTCTCGCAATTCTCCAATTTCCTTTTTCGGCAGCCGCTTGTTTCCGTAGCGCACCCGCTCAAAAATCCGCGCCAGCATCACCCATTCGCTTCCTTTGTAGCCGCTGTCCGCCAATTCCGCCCCGAACTCCCTCACAGTCACATCGGGCTCCCGCTTCCAGCCGAACCGCTGCAGCACTCGCAGCAGCCGTTCGATCGCGACAACGATCTGTGAGTTCTCATCGGCCTCTTTTCGCGCGAAGTGCCGCACATAAAACGCTGCCAGCAACCGCCTGCGGAAAAGAAACCCGATCGCCAACAAGACCACCGCGATCCACAGAGTGACTGTACCGACGGTTTGCCAGTCGATTTCATGCGACACGTCGACGCTGGTGTCCTGCACTTCCGGCCTCTGCGTGCGTTCCGGTTGCTGCGGCGTTGCCGCCTGCGTATTTGGCACGGCAACCGGCAGGTCCTGCATCACCACAGGCTGCGAAAAACCGGCCGTCGGCTCAAACGGCAGCCAGCCGGTTCCCGGAATGTACACTTCCGCCCAGGAGTGGGCGTTGCGGTTGCGAACGACATATTTTTTCCGGCCGTCCGTTGCAGAGAACATCGGGTCCTGCTCGCCCTCCGTGAATCCTTTCACCCAGCGGGCCGGCAACCCGGCCGCCCGGGCCAACACCACCATCGCAGAGGAGAAATGGTCGCAATATCCCTTCCTGCTTTCAAACAGGAACTGATCGACAAAATCCTGGTCGTCAGCCGGGAAGGGGATATCCTGCGTTTCGTACATATAATTGGTGCGCAGGTACTGCTCGATCGCTTTCGCTTTTTCATAATCGCCCGCCTTGCCCGCCGTGATTTGCAGGGCCAGATTATGGACACGGGGCGGCAGATTGGGCGGCAACTGCAGCAGCTCAGGCAAGTTGGGCAGCGGCCCTGCCGTCCTTTCTCGCTGGCGAACTCCATCCAGATCGTAATAGGGTACCTGGGACACCACCTTGTACGTCTGCCCAGCCCGCAAATTACCGGAAAGCCGCCAGTCTATCGGGAAAAACGAAGCGAACTCGGGACCGCTCCCCGCATCTGGCATTGCTTGAACCTGCATCGCCTGATACTGTCCGAACAGCGTACTGTACTGTCCGTTCTCCACCCGGATCTCCTGCTCCACCGTTTTGGTCTTGATGTGCTCGTTCAAAGCGTACCCATTTCGGAAGCGGTTCGCCGCGCGTGCGAAATCGAAATCATCCAGCGAAAACCCGCCTCCTGAGCCGTTCAACCACCCTTTACCTGTATAAATCAGCTTCGACTCGCCGCGGTAGTAGCCGGACTGATTGGTAATGACGGTAAACGCCACCGTATCGTCCATCACATACGGACCGCCCAAGTGATTGTCATCCGCTCCGTAGCCGATCTTCTTCGGTCCGCTGTGATTTTCGCGCGACGTTTTGCTCTCGAGGAACGAGACCGGATCCGGCCAGGCCGGCGGATATTTGGGAGCGGCCATGCCGCTGCCGACAGCGGCCAGTGTGACGGCCAGCGTCCAGGCGATCCATTTGAGCGGCCACCCGCGCATTCGCTCGGAGACCCGCAGCCATTTTTCCAATTCGGGAAGCTGTGACAGCGACAGCAGCAGAAACCCGATCAGGAAGTAGCGAACCACAAAGCCGGACGCGTCGGGCGGAAAAAATGTGTCAATCACGCCGATCACCACTTCGCCGATGAACAGCAGCACGAACAGCCAGCCCCGGCTCTGCAGCGCATTGCGGTACACCGACGCGGTCAGCCAGAGAAACAGGAGGAAATACAAGGTTTGCGAATTCTCCGGCACCTGCGCGAGTTTCTGCTGCAACGCCAGCCACGCTCCGTCGGCGGCCGTTCGCAACACATCGAGCAGCCAGTTCGGCCGCCAGACCGGTGAGCCGGTGTAATAAAAGTGGTGCATGAACGCAAATACGGCAGCCAGTTTCAGACCGATTCTGGCACTCCGCCAGGGGAGCAAAAGGTCAAACAGCAGACACAGCCCGACAAACAGATAAAATCCGAACATGTCAGGCACCCCGCCCGCCTTTCCAAGCGGGGACAACAGTTGGTACAACCAGACGAATAAAGCGGTTGTCAGCAGCCAGTCCCTCGTCCAGGTGCCTGTGATCCATCTAGTTGTATGCCGCATGCGCCACCGGCCCCCTTACCGCTTCCTGCAGCTCTTGTTCGCTGCCCGCCAGATGGACGTGCACGCCGAACAAGGCCAATTTTCCGATCCACTGCCGTTCTTCCGCGGAAATCATCGCCACATTCTTGAGCAGGAAAAATTCGGTCTTGATCTTCCGATAGTCAAGAAAACTGATCAGGCTTACCATTTCTGCGTTCAGCACCGGTGAAACCATGACGGTCGTGCAGCCGCGCGGCAGATAGTTCACTTCCTGCAAGACTGTTTCCTTAAACGGCAGGGCGGAATCCGGCTGCACCAGCGCCAAATGGTCCATAATTCTGACAAAATGTTCCTGGCTGCGGGACAGCGGCAGCACCATTCGTTCCCATCCGTAGGAAACCAGGCCGACCGCATATTTTTTCTCCAGTCCGTAGCGGATCAGCGAGGCGGTTGCGGTCACCGCCGTTTCAAACACGGACGCCCCGCCGGCCGCGTAATCCGCTTTGTTGCGGTTGAGAAAAAACATCAGCTCGTTCGTCACATGCAGCTCAAACTCTTTCGACTTGATCGCACCTGTCCGGGAGGTCGCCCGCCAATGAATGCGGGACAGCCGGTCGCCCGGCACATAATCGCGCACCCCCAGCACGTTGGTCGTATCCTCCGCCATCCGGTTCTGGGAGAACGACATGCCGGCATTGAACGGATTCACCGTGTGCCAGGAGCGGATCGGAACCACCTTCGGATAGACGGTCACCTCATCCGCTCGCCGATGCACGACCTGTTTCCGGCAGAACCCGAACAGATCCCCGGTTCGCAAAACCGTATCCTGCAAAACGTATTTTCCCCGCTGCAGATTCGGAATCGTGTACCGCATGCGAACCCGTTTTTCAAATCCCGGGAAAAAAATCCGCTTGCTTTCCGCCCCCCACACCAGCAATCGCTGCGGCAGCTGGTCCTCGATCGCTAACCAGACCAACGGCCACCGGGAGTGCGACCGCACATCCAGATCGACTTCCAGTTCGCCGCCCGCCGTCAATTTCGTTGCCGACACATGCCTTTCGCTCGCCAGCCTACGACCGGCGAAACGGCTTGTCAGGAACACGTATAAAGCGATGACAACCGTTGCAAAAAACAGAAACCACGATGCGTAACCGCCCTGAAATTTCGCGTAGGAATAGGCGGACGCGAGAATCACCAGCCAAAGCCCAAACGTGCTTGCCCTTTTCAGCACCTATCTTCGCTCCCTCGCTATCGGTACAGATACACCGCGCATCACGTCGCGCAACACTTGATCGACCGTGACGCCGGACAAGCGGGCTTCGCTTTTCAGGATCATGCGATGACCGAACGTAATCGGCACCAACCGTTTCACATCATCCGGCACCACATAGTCCCTGCCGAGCGTAAACGCCAGCGCCATCGCCGCTTTCAGCAACGCGATCGAACCGCGCGGCGACACGCCCAGGTAGACGTCGCGATGTTCCCGCGTGGCGACCGCAATGTTGACGATGTATTCGCGGATGCTCGGTTCGACATACACATTCCGGACCGCTTCCTGCAGCCGGCGCAGCGTTTCCAGATCGAGCACCTGCCCGATCGTTTCGATCGGATGTCCTTTTTCTTGTCTTGCCAAAATATCGATCTCGTCGCGGAGAGCCGGATAGCCGAGGCTGATTTTCAGCAGAAAGCGATCCAATTGCGCTTCCGGCAAAGGAAACGTGCCTTCGTATTCGATTGGGTTTTGCGTCGCCATCACCATGAACGGCTTCGGCAGCTCGTGCGTGACCCCGTCGACCGTGATGCTGCCTTCTTCCAGCGCCTCCAGCAACGCCGATTGCGTCTTCGGCGACGTGCGGTTGATCTCGTCCGCCAGCACGATATGGGCCATCACCGGGCCGGGCCTGAATTCGAATTCCAGCGTTTTTTGATTATAGATCGAGACGCCGGTCACATCGGACGGAAGCAAATCAGGGGTGAACTGGATGCGCTTGAACGAGCATCCGAGCGACTTGGCAAGCGCGCGAACGAGCATCGTCTTCCCTACCCCTGGCACATCTTCCAGCAATACGTGGCCTTCGCTTAACAAGGCGACCAGGCAGAGATGTACGGCGTCCGATTTGCCGACAATCACCTGTTCCACATTTTCCGCCACTTGCCGCAACAAAGCGTGCGGTTGGTCATAGTTAGAATCCACCAACGGTTGTTCCTCAGCGAGTCTCATGCTGCTCGATCCCCCCAGTCATTTCACCTGAAAATCTGTCTGTTTCAAAATTCGCTCTCTCTCCGGCCGATCCCTTCCGGTTTTTGAAAAATATTTCCATGCAGAAACGGATGGCTTGCTACCATTAGCCTACCACGGCGGACTCCGTATCGCCTACGGGAAAAATGTGCCGACAAAAAACCACCCCCATGTGAGACACACATGAGGGTGGTGCGGTTACGGACTGACATACCCCATTGGGTTGACGTAATTCATCGAACTGCCGCTGATACCGGTCGCCACGCCAAAATGCAGGTGGGGGCCGGTCGATTCGCCGTCATTGCCGATCAGCGCGATTTGCTGGCCGCGCTTGACTTCCTGCCCCGGCGAAACCAAAATACCGTTGCCGTACATATGACCGTATACACTCATTACGCCGTTTGCGTGTTCGATCACGACCCAGTGGCCAAAGCCGGATGCGGTGCCGGCGAAACGGACGATTCCGTTGTCGACCGCGACGATCGGAGTGCCTATTGGACCGGGAATGTCAATTCCTTTGTGGAAACTGCCCCAACGCGGTCCGTATCCGGAGGAAATTACATGGGATGAAGGCACCGGCCACAACCAACCGCTGCCGCTGGCCACGATCTGCTTTCCGCCGGTTGCTTGCTGCTGAGCCCGAATCGCGGCCACCAGTTGCGCCTCGATCGCCTGCATCTCAGCCGCTTCTTTCCGCGCCTGCTCTTCCGTCATCTTGCGGTCTTGCTGCACCTGTGCCAAGAGCGACTGTTGTTCCGCCTTCGCTTTATCCTGTTCCGCCTTGGCGGCAAGCAATGCGTTCTGCCGCACCTCGCGGGCCGCTTGCTCCCGTTTCAGATCCGCCTGGATGTCGTCCAATTTTTGCTTCTCCCGCTTGATGCTTTCGACCAGCCGCTTGTCCTGGTTCACCACCAGCGACAGCGTGCTGATCCGGTCGATAAAATCGCTGAAGTCAGTCGAGGCAAACAGCACTTCCAGATAGGAAACGTCTCCTTCTTCATACACCACGCGCAGCCGCTCTTTCAGCAGATTTTTGCGGGCTTCCAGCTTCTCCTGCGTCTTTTGGATCTCTATTTCCATCTGGCGGATTTTCTCCGCCCCTGCGTTGATTTCCGCTTGCAGTGCATCGATCTGTTGATTCAGTTCGACAATTTGCTGATTGACGGCTGCCAACCGCTTTTGCAAGTCTTGTTCCTTGGAACGCAGCTGTTCAATTTGCTTCAAACGCTGGTCATATTGTTGACGAAGTTCGTCGAGTCGTTTTTGGTCCGATTCAATGCTGGCCTGCGCCGTCGTTAAAAGCGGCGTCAGTAAGATGGCGCCCGCGATAAAGCCGGCCATCAGCTTTTTTGCTGCCATGATCGCTCCCCTTTCCATTGGATTCTCAGCGCATCGAAAGCAGACTCCCGATCGCGGTTCAATTTTCACACATCGATACGTATTCGACGGATTTCGCAAATCTCCTGTCGGTTTGTCCAATTTTTTCGCAAAACGGCCACATTTTTGGCGAAAAAAGTCTGTTTCTGCCGAATTTTGGTGATTACCAGTGGGAATTGCAGTTTCTTTCAACGGGAACCGATCGGACGGCGCAACCGCTCTCATATCACTCCTGTTGGAGGGAATCATATGTTTTGGGGGTGAGGGAATTGGGACGCGATCCACAAGAGTTGTATCCAGAAGCGATGCTCAACTTGGGCATTCCGTCCGAAATGAGTCCGATTGAAGATCTGACAGGTGCCACCAACGATCCGCCGATGCTGGAAATCACCCGTCCGCTGGAAGCGGGCGAACCTGCGGAGATCAGAAGGCCGCTGTCGCTTGGGGATCTTGCAGAACACCGGCAGGAACGGTTGTAGCGCTACACCTTCAATTGACGCTCGGACCGGATCCCCTCTTGTGAGCCAGATGGGGCTGTCCCAACAGTGATCGGAATGACCGTGGGATGGGCCCCCTCTGTGTTCGATAGCATGGTCATACCGTCAGACATGTTTGTAAAAAAATAAAACGGCACCTGAACCAGGTACCGACAGGAAAAAGTGGAGGTTATCGTAACTATACCATTCAGCTGGCCGGCGGTCTCCATTCTTGTCAGCTATCCTCCCATACCATTACGATGAGTAACGCAAAGCGAGACCGTGCACGAAAAACTGCTTTTTCCGCACGTTATTTGAACCATCCTTTTTCCTTGAAGCGTTTGATCGCTTCAATGCGGTTGCTGACATGCAGCTTGTTGAGAATGACGGAAATGTAGTTGCGCACCGTCCCTGTGGTAAGATAAAGCTCGCTTGCGATTTGATTTGTACTTTTTCCCTCGGCCATCAGCATCAGCACTTCGTGTTCCCGTTCGGTCAGGGGATTGTCGTCGTTATAGGCAACTTCCACCAATTCGGACGCAAAAATCCGCTTGCCAACCGTCACGCCGCGGATCGCTTCGGCCAGTTCTTCGCTCGGGCTGTCCTTCAGCAAATATGCGTGAACGCCCGCTTTCACCGCACGTTCAAAGTACCCCGGACGCGCAAAGGTGGTGAGAATAATCACCTTGTGCCCGGCTCCCTTCAACTGCTCCGCGGCGTCCAGACCGCTCATGCCGGGCATTTCAATATCCATGATGCAAACGTCGGGCTGAAGTAGACAAGCGAGGCGTACCGCTTCCTCTCCGTTAGCCGCCTTGCCGACAACCTCGATGTCTTCTTCCAATTCCAGCAGTGCGGCCAGCGCGCCAAGCAGCATTTTCTGGTCTTCAGCAATAAGGACCCGGATCATACGCCCGCCCCCTGTTCCATAGGTCGTTTCGGCATGTTCGGCACCGTGATGATGACCGTCGTTCCTTCCCCGTTCTCCTCCGAACGTATGTCGAGATTGCCGTTGACAAACTCCAATCTTTCTTTCATCCCTCTCAGTCCGCTCCCCCGGAGGTTCGCTGTCCAGGGGACGAAACCTAAACCGTTGTCCCTGACGCGAACGACCAGTTCGATCGGGGTAGAGTCGATGGAAACGGTACATCGGGTCGCACCACTGTGCTTTACGATATTGGTGACCGCTTCCTTCAGGCACATACACGCAACATTTTCATTAATCAAAGACGTGTTTGTGAGACTGGGGTCACCTTCCACTTCAAATTCGATCTGTGCGGCCGTCAGCAGTTGGCGGGCGCGCTCAATTTCGTCCTCCAGCTTGGCTCCCCGCATTCGTGTCACCAATTGCCGGGCTTCCTTCAATGCGGCACGGGCCGTTTCCAGCACATTGCGCATTTCTGCTTCCGCCTGTTTCGGATTCTTCCTGATTAATTTCAGGGCCAAATCGCTTTTCAATCCGATAAGAGACAGTTTTTGACCAAGTGTATCATGCAAATCGCGGGCGATCCGTTGTCTCTCCTCCAGTTTGACAAGTTCAGCGATGCGTTTGTTGGCGTTCTCCAACTGCCCGATTAACCTGTCCTCCCTGTTTTTGTTGTAGGAACTGACTGGAAGCAAAATGACGGCGATGAGGCTGAGCAGTACAAACGGAAGCTGCTTGATGAACTCGGGATCTTGCTTGGCAAACCCATAGTTGACGGCGGCCAGCGTGCTGATCAGATGCACTGCATACAGTGTGAAAAACGCTGCCCGGTTACGCAAATTTCCGATGAAAAACGCCAGAAACAGCGAAAAATAAATGTAACCGTACAGAAAACCCATCGCTGTGGAGATGACAATTTGCACACCCGTCCAGAAATACACAAGCCAACCTTTTGAAAAAAAGGACAACAGGTAGCAAACGAAAAACAGGATGACCATCGCGATGCCGATCGCCACCTGATAAAGAGAAGAAGTCCGGAAAATGAAGTAAAACGGAAGAATGTAGAAAACGATCCACACGTAGGGGCTGAGCCCAGTATTTTTTCGAAACATGGCATTTAGTTTTTGCAGCACTGTGCGCATGGTGTTTTCCTCCGGTTTCTTTCGCTGAAACAGCATGTGTGTATATTATACTACACAAACTTTACAGCGGTTTCCCTCTCAGTCCGTCCGGGCTCCTGCGGCGATTTTTGCCGCGGCGGCCGCCTTGCCCTTGCGTTTGGGGCGTTCAGGAGCGGCAGCACGAATACCGCGGATTATGGGTCCGGCCTCTTTAAAACTTACAAACGTTTTCTCGGCTTCATGCCAAAGCCGGTACCGCAGCGATTTCAGGCTGGTGGCGAGCGTAATCGTGGTCGCCTTTTGCAAGAATGGAACAGCGAGATGCGCTTCTTCCAGATGGTAGTTCGGCACTCTCGGATTCAAATGATGCACGTGATGAAAGCCGATATTGCCGGTGATCCACTGCAAAGGTCGGGGCAGCTTGTAAAAGGAACTGCCTTCCACGGCGGCCTGCACATAATCCCATTCTTCTTCCTTTTCAAAATAGGAGCGTTCGAACTGGTGCTGTACGTAAAACAGCCAGATACCGAACATGCCGGACAGGAAAAAGATCGGTCCCTGCACGGCCAGCAATGCCTGCCAACCGACCACTTGGTACAGCAGCGCGTACATGGCGGCAATCAGCAGATTGGTCAAGTAGGTGTTGATCCGTTCCTTGCGAGGCGCCCCCCTGCGGTTGAACCGGTATTGAACCAGAAACACCGCAATCGGACCGAAGCCGAACATGACGAGCGGGTTTCGGTAACAACGGTAGAAGATGCGCCGCCACAGGGGGGAAGCCGCATACTCTTCCACCGTGAGCAGCCAAATATCCCCGATGCCTCTTTTGGCAAGATTGCCGCTCGTCGCGTGGTGCACAGAATGGTCGTGCTTCCATTGGCAGTAGGGCACGTGTGTCAGCACTCCGGTAATGGTGCCGAGTATGTCATTGGCTTTGCGGCTTTTGAAAAACGATTGATGGCAGCAGTCGTGAAATATAATGAATGTCCGAATCAAAAAGCCGGAAGCGACGGCCGCGATCAGCAACGTAAGCCCGTACGAAAAGGACAGGCTGGCGTACGCGGCCCACCAGAGCAAAACCAGCGGCACGACAGTATTGACGACTTGCAGCAGGCTCAATTTCGTATCGGTTTTCTGAAAAGCGCTCACTTCTTTTTTCAGGTTGGCAAGATGGGATGCCGACATGATGTAATCCTCCCCACCGAATCCGTTGCGCGAATTCGTGCATTGATGCATTTCTTTGTTTTCCTTCATTATAGGGGAATATGTGCGCTTTCCTGAATTCATAAACGTCAAGAGGAGCATATGACAAATGTCATACAGGTCGTACAACAACGTTACGGATCCTTTGCGTTTTAAATTCAAATTATTACATCATGTCCTTGTCCGGCGAACATTTTAAGCAGACACATTGAATTGCTCAAGATCACGAAACGCCCGTATTCTCGGGCGTTTTTAGATTGGATTTCACGTTGTTTCACGACCATTTGTAGGCGTTTGATTTGCAGTTGGATTTGCAAATCAAGGTGAAATTAACTCCACGCCGATAAGAATAATCTCTACTTCACCCTAGGAAATCATCCTTCCATTTAGGCTCTAACTAAGTCACTTCTTTGGTTTAGTCAACTTTCTAAAGGTGGATGTCTGTGAATGTGGGCTTGTGATTTTAGTTTAACGAACTTCCAAGAATACAAAAATAATCCGGTCACCATTCCCATCCGAGATATTGGTTTTTCTGGGGACTTTCACAAGGCTCAACTAATAAAAGTTCTAAGGTTTTCAACGTTATCTTTTATTGCCCAATAGAACAAACATTTACCATTACTTCTTGCCGCCCACAATTCCCCTATTGCCTTTTTCTCTTCCGAATCCTCGTTGTCCTTAATATGGTCACCTTTATACTCAACCACTAAAAGCCGCCCATCATTAAGTTCAGCAACGAAATCCGGGTAGAAACGACCTTTAGATTTTTGTAACCAAAAGCTATACTTTTCTTGACCGTCAATATTTCTAATCCAGTGCTTAACCTGGGGGAGTGAATCAATTATTTGGGCACAGCGAAACTCCTCTCCGGTATTTTTCAATTCTCCCACTAGTTTATGGTAATGCTTATTGAACTTAAAATGCCCATCATAATACCAACTTGCTGGATATACGTCTTTATCAAAAGTAAAAACAAATTCGTCTGTCACAAATAACGTATCATCCCCGAGATTTAAACAAGTCTGATACGCTTGTTTTCGTACTTGTTGGCGATGACGGTCAATCAGCTTCTCCACAGCGTCACGTAATCTATACTTGAAATAAACTAAGGTGTCGAGATCGAATTCTCGCTTCTTGATCAGGTATTGAATTACCTTGTATATAAACAACGTAGACTGCTTGATCGAAATATCAGGATGAGGAATCTTACGGTCTAACCAGTTAGCTAACTCTGCAATCGTCCATCCTCTATTATCGATGTATAAAGAGAGCTGTTCAGTTAAATCTTCAATAAACCTGCTTTCAACCTTCCCTTGATCCGTAACCGTTATTTCCCCAACCTGGCCTATTCCTTTATGTTTAAGAGAGAAATCTTCTTCGGACAACTTGTAATCACAAGTGGCAAGTTCCCAGTTAGTGTTTAAGAAAATCGTTTCCTCGAAAATTCTTATTTGCTCCCCGCTTTTATATACCAGATAGGGGACACTAAACGTAGTCTTAGTCTGTTGCTTTGGAAACTCAGGTCGTGGTTCACCTGTTCCATCACTTGGACTTGGTTTTCTACGACTTTTCGTAAACAAATTCCAAACTGCTTTCTTACCTTTTTCAGTTTTAAAGCACTTCTCAATCTTTTCTTTTTCTTCCTCAGACATTGAACCAGTGAATTCAAGGGTTTTAGATTCTGATTGGTAAGTGACCTTTTTCTTTATCTCCTCTGGTAGATCGTCAAGGTCTGGTTCTTCTTCTACAATCTCCGAAGTTACAATAAAGTCGAACAAGTCAGGTTCGGGTGTCGGCGGTTCGATCATGAGTGGTGCTTCAAATTTCTCAAACCCATTTTCAATGAGTGCGTCAGTAAGAGCTTCAAGCGTCTCAGCAAACTTTGTGGAAGAAACGTAAGCATACGCTTTATTAAGTTCTTGGTGATTTTTCTTTTTAGCATTTGGCAAACGCAATATACGCCCTACCAACTGTTCCACAGCAGTAGCCGAACCAATTTCAGCTACGGAACAGAGAACATAAGCGTATGAACAGTCCCACCCCTCTTTAAGTGCTGATACCGTGATTACAAACTTAATTTTGCAAGTAGGGTCAAAAAGATTGACGCCGTCAAGTTCTTTTTGATCTCCAATATGAATCGCAATTTCATCCCTAGGTATTTTGAAATCTTCCATTAACGATTGCAATAAAATGTCCACATTAATCGTTTCTCTATCTTGATAACGAGGCTGAGCTTGGAATAGAACAATAGGCCGAATATGTTCCCCAGTCTCCCGCTCCTCTTTGCGGGCTATACTCTCTAATTGCTTTCGCTTTCCAATAGCATCCGCAATAACTTCCTTCCAGTCATTCTTAGTCTCCAGCCTAATCGGCATTTTAATCATTGATTCAGCGTTAAGTTCAGCGGCGGACACGCTAACAAGTACGTTACTAGCAAATTCACCCCGTTGAGGATGATGAGTTGATTGAGGGGTCGCAGTAAACTCAATTACACAAGAAGGACTAAATCTTGCCAGAGTTTCAAAAGACAAGTTTGTACGGGCGTTATGGGCCTCGTCCATGATTACCATAGGCCTTCGAGCCCTCAGAACATTTGCCAGTGAATAAATAATTTTGCCGTCCTGATTCTTCTCTAACGAATCCAAAACTGCATCATTTAATCCAGTAAAATGAGGCATAAGTGAGCCATTTTCGTCGTAAATCCTTCTCCCATCAGTATCCTCAATACGCAGTGCTGCTAACGTGGATACAATGATACATGTTTCACTGTCAAGCACGTTTCGTTGAACGAACAAAGCCTCTGTAATATCCAGAACGGTAATCGGTCCGTTAATGGTACCTTTAAGTGCTTGTCTGTATGGGTGACTCTCGTCTTTAAGAGCAGCAAGAGTTTGGTCACGGATTTGGATTGTAGGGACTAGCCACAATACGAGAGCATGATCAACGTGTAAGAATTCGCTCTTGACAATGTCGATAGCGTGGCATCCCATAAGGGTTTTTCCACCACCTGTAGGTATCCGTAAACAGACATAAGGCATTCCCGGTAATTGAGGGACAGATACGTAAGGTCGACCAGTTATTTGGGAGAAAGCCTCACTTGCTCCCACAGCCCTCGAGAGTTTGAGATAATTAGAAAGTGTGTTTAAAGCCCTTTCCTGATATTTCTTTAGATTCAACATATTTATTTCACCTTTATCTCATATGGTATTTGTTTAAAAACTATTCCATATACGTTAAGTAATGAGGAACTGACCCGACAACCGTTTGCAAATATGATTCTTTGTCTACCATCAAACGGGGGAAGACTATCGACTATTTCCTGTGTCAAGAAAGTATCCTGTCCACTTTCGTCGAAAAAGAGGTAGTACAATTTCCCTTTTGACTCTCCGATAAAGTTATTACGATTATCAGAAATATCCCCTAAAGGCTCCCCTGTTTCCGTGAAAAAGATATGTCGTGCCAGATCTTTATAGGTCACTCTGTCTTTTAAGAGGCCGACCTCGTTAAACAGGCTTTCACCTAGTTCACAAAAGACAAAACCAGACCCACCCTCCCATTCATATTCCTTGGAAACACCTGTGAAGTCCTCACCATTCACCACTCTTGTTAAGCGAGGCAATGTATGTGTGAAGCATATGTCGGTCATTTCAATGGCGATCCATCTACGACGCATCTTTTGCGCAACGGCCGCGGTTGTTCCACTACCGGCAAAGGAATCAACCACAATATCACCCTCATCGGTGAAGTGTTTTAACAGCATAGCCAGAAGCCGTTCTGGTTTTTTTCCTCCGTTGAACTCGACCCCACCTTCGTGACGGCAATTCCCGAAGTCCCCAGCCATATCGTAGAAATTCGGTATTGGATTTTTATTTGTAGTTTCTCCTTCGGACTCCAATACATCAGTTGGAACACCTTGATAATACTTTCCTCTAATGGCATTCGCTCTCTTAGGGCCAGTGAAGTAGCGGTAATCATACGAGTCATCACCAATACCGTATACCTTGTAGAGAACTCCAAGACCGTCAATATCCTTGCGACCATTTAAGTAATCTCTAAAGAAGCGTCCTGATGAGTTGTTATTAAGAACTGAACCAGAAGCCCATATTTCCTTAAGCCCTTTGGGAGAAGGTTCGCCTTCGTAAATCTCGTACTCATTACTTTTGAAAATCACTACTTCTTTGCCGCCAATTATTGTTTTTCTACCTGGAGCTTTCTCACGAACATACCACTTAAATTTATCTAATTTGTACTCCGTCTCAATCAATTTTGGCTTAGCCTTTGGTGTAGCACGGTACACAAGAATCTGTTCAATTTGTTTATGGAAATCCATATCTTGTGTTAGTGTTTTATCAGCATACCTGACCTGCACATAAATAGTTGCTAGGTAATTCGAAGGAAGGAATATTTCATCCATTATTGCCTTGAGATTTGCGGCTTCGTTATCGTCGATCTGCACACAAATAAATCCATCGTCTCTGAGTAATTTCTTAAGTAAGTTCAAACGAGGGTACATCATGCACAACCATTTATCATGACGGGATAAGTCCTCCATGTCCGGCCCAACGACTTCCCCTAACCATTGACGTATTTCAGGACTATCCACATCGTCGTTATAATGCCAAAGTTGATTCGGACTACCTGTGTTATAAGGGGGATCTATATAAATGAACTTACATTCTTTGGAATAATAAGGTAGTAATGCCTTAATCGCCTTTAAGTTGTCGCCATGAATAAGTAAATTACCATTGGCTTGTTCGGGGTTTACTGAATATTCTGGTTGGGCGTTCAATAAGTGATAATGAATCTGATTATGATGATTAACAACAGCTTTTTTTCCAATCCAATCTAAAGTCGGCATATTTGCAACCCTTCCTAAAGAAGTAGTAGTCTCTCTTGATAATAATACAATTATTTCAATCGAGATGTACCCACATCGCTTTTTATTCGCCAACATTGGTGAAATACCTTCCAGACCTATCAGCAATCCCACTTTAGACTGGAAGCGTTTCGGAGTGTTACGATGAATTTGCAAAAAGAACATATGAATTTTTGTTCCTTACTAAAATTCTCGTGTTTTATGCGGATTTGAAGGAAGAAGCGCTTTACATAATTCGCCGCAAAGAACGTATGCAGGGAGGTTTATTTTGGCTATTGCCGCATGTCTACGGAAGGACAGGTGGAACACGGCTACGATTTGGAAACGCAAGCGGAACGGATACGTTCTTATGCAAAAGGTTTGACGTACAACGAGCCAGAATCATCACGGATGACGGTTATTTGGGGTGCATCGTTGGAACATACGAAGTTGTGTCCGGTATTATGTGTAAAAAGGATCTGAAATAGGAAGAGTCATTTCAATCCTCTTTTTGGGAATCATGGAGTTTGTCTACAACAATATCCCAAGGAGGAATCGAAATGACTCACTTCCATCTTACCCTTTCCGCAGAAGAATTACACCAACTGCTTACAACACATGGCAAACTGGCTCCATCTCTCATGCAGTCGTTTTTGAACCAACTCTTACAGAAGCAAGCATCGGAGCAGATCCAAGCGGAACCCTACGAGCGAACCCATGAACGCAC
>NZ_AQXL01000108.1 GCF_000376225.1 Effusibacillus pohliae DSM 22757 | reverse complement strand
GCGGTCGAGGAATTCGTGCGCAGGTACAACAACCGCCGGCTACATTCGAGCCTGCATTACCTACCGCCAGCCGAATTCCATCGCCGCCATCTTGAGACAGGACTACAACCAAAGCGCCCTGTGAGGGTGTGACGCACGTGGGTGCGTATTGTGGGCCTTTGCCCTTAACTGCCTCAAGCCAGAGGGAGGCGGAGCTGTCAAGGGGAACCGAAGGTTCAGTGTCAGCGACCCTTGACAGACCGACGACCGATGGCAATTTATGGACCAGGGCAAAGGCCGTAGAAAGAATGCGAAAGATCACAATATCAGGAGCATATGTCCAATCTAAGGGTGTTAATCCGACCAAAGTCGTCACCGGTGAGTTGTTGTTTGGAATTGTTCTTACGTGCTATGGATCACCTGGTAGGTTTCAAGTTTGGAGCCGGTGGCGGTCGATTGGCCGGTGCGGCGCTCATCGTGCGCCCTGCGGAACGATTCGCTCTGCGTCCAGGCGACGAACGCTTCCTTGCTCTCCCATTTGGTAAACACGATCTGCTTGTCCTCCTCGTTCGAATCGAGGAACAGAAACTCCAGGCAGCCGGGCACCTGTTTCATGTTTTCCGCGCTTTTGGCGAACAGTTCCGCCATTTTCGTCTTGCCTTCGGCGGGGACCTGGAGTACGTTGAACACGACGTACATGTTTGGAAGCCTCCCTGTACAATTTTGACAGCCCTTCCGGTGAAGGACTGTCGGCAGCGTGCTTATTTCAGGAAAGCACGCAACATCCATACATGCTGTTCCAGGCCGGTGTGGATGGCGAGCAGCAAATCATGTGTGGGTTCATCATTCGCTTGTTGGGCAATTTCCATTCCCGCTTTCAATTCGGCTATAATGGTGGAGTAGTCGTCGATGATCGCTTGCACCATCTGCTCCGGCGATTCGTCAATTGTGCAATTTTACATACAACACGGTCCAGTTGGCGACTTGTTTGTTCAGTACATTCGAGATTTGATTCAAGCGAAACACTCCTTCGGTGAAAAACGTTGTAGATACGTACTAGTATACCATTTATTGGACTGGACAACCGTAAGAGGTATTACAGTTTTTCCGGTCGAATTTGCGGATAATGATACGATAGGAGGATCCCAACATGACTGACGTATTATTCATTCAGTATCCGAAATGCACCACGTGCCGCAATGCGAAAAAATACCTGGAAAGCAAAGGGGTGTCGCTCAAGGAGCGGCACATCGTCGACAATCCGCCGACAAAAGAAGAACTGCGCGCTTGGATCGAAAAGAGCGGATTGGACGTCCGCAAATGGTTCAACACGAGCGGACAAAAATACCGCGGGCTCGGCCTGAAAGACAAACTGAAAGAGATGGACGAGGAGGCAATCCTTGAACTGCTGGCATCTGACGGCATGCTGGTCAAACGGCCGATCATCGTCAGCGGGGAGAGGGTGACCGTCGGATTCAAACCGGAAGAAGTGGACAAGGTGTTGGCTGAATGACAGGTCGTTCTGCAGTGCAACGGACGCGATTGCCAAACGGCATTCGCATTCTCACCGAGCGCACGCCGCATCACAAGGGAGCGGTGGCGCTTTTTCGCTTCGCCGCCGGTTCCGCTTATGAAGCGCCTGCCGGGTGGGGAACGGCCCATTTTCTCGAACATATGGTGTTTCAGGGAACGCCCGACAAAAATCACGATACGCTGATGATGGAATTGGCCCGGCTGGGTGCGGTCGCGAACGCGTCGACCGGCTTCGAATCGACCGTCTATGACCTGACGGCTCCGGCTTCGACGATGCTGCAGGCGCTCGAGATCATGGCGGAGATGTTGAGCCGCTTTGCGCTGGATGAGCAGGCGGTCGAGCGGGAGCGGGACATTATCCTGGAAGAGTGGCGGATGACGCGGGACGACCCGGCAGCCTGGGGGGAAGATTGTTTGTACCATCAGGTGCTGGGCGATTTTGGCCATCCGATCCTCGGTACGGAGGAGACGATCGCGGCGATCGGCAGGGGTGACCTGCGGGAATTTGCCGAATCCTACTATACTCCCGAAAATCTGATCGTGGCTGTCGCGGGAAACCTGGAACACGAGCGAGTGGTGGAGGTGCTCGCGCGCTGGTTCGGAGCGGACAAGCGGTTGAGCAAGCCGAAGCCTCCCGTGCGGATCGCCCGGTCACCCCGTTTGCATATCGACGAGGAGCATGAGCAGGAGCAAATTTTCATCGGGTTTCAGGCACCGCCGCTAAGCGACGGAAAACTTCCGGCGTTCGATGTGCTGACCTCGATTCTTGGCGGGGATTCGTGGTCGCGGCTGTTCCGCAAAATCCGCAACGAACTGGGACTCGCTTATTCGATCGGAGGATTTTATTCTGGCTGGCAGGAGATCGGATTGTACGGCATTCAATCGGCAACGCATCCTGACAACGCCGGGCGGTTGCTGGACGAGATCCGGCGGGAAGTGGCGGCGATTCGGCATGATGTGACAGCCGACGAAATCGAGCTGGCAAAAGCGACGTTGCGGGCGAATCTGCTGTTTGGCGTCGACCAGTTGAGCTGGCGCGCGGAACGGCTGTTGGTTGATGAAGCGGTGTTCGGCCGCATTCGTCCGGTCGAGGAAGACCTGCGGGCGATTGCCAATGTGTCGCGGGATGACGTGACCGAACTGGCGCAAACGGTGCTGGATCTGGACAAGTCGACGCTCGTCACGGTCGGCAGAGTGCCGCTGGATTGAAAAATCAAACGCGCGTTTTCCGTTCGATCCGTTATAATAGAAAGAAGAATCACGGATGGGACGGTATGGGGTGAACGGATTGAAATTCACGAAAATGCATGGGTTAGGCAACAATTATATCTATGTGAATCTGTTTGAGGAAACGCTCTGCGAGGAGGAACTGCCGGAACTGGCTGTTCGCGTCAGCGATGTCAACACCGGGATCGGCGCCGACGGGATGATCCTGATCGGGCCTTCCGACAAGGCCGATTTTCGCATGCGCGTATTCAACAATGACGGATCGGAAGCAAAAAATTGCGGCAACGGACTGCGCAGCGTCGCCAAATATGTGTATGACCGGGGAATGACCCGGAAGCGGGAGTTTCAAATTGAAACGCTGGGCGGTGTTGTGCAGGCGCGCGTTCAAGTGGGGCAGGACAACAAGGTGGAATTGGTGACGGTCGACATGGGGGCGCCCCGTTTGTTAAAAAAAGACTTGCCGATGCTGGGCGACCCGGAAACGACGACGATCCTGGAGACGATCGACGTTCAGGGAACCCCGTATACAATTACCGCCGTTTCCATGGGGAACCCGCACGCGGTGATTTTTGTTGACGATCTAGATCAGGTGAATGTGGCGGCAGTCGGTCCGCTGATTGAGCGCCATCCGTTGTTTCCCGAGCGGGTGAACGTCGAGTTTATCCAGGTGCTGAACCGCGGGGAAATCATCTTCCGCGTGTGGGAACGCGGATCGGGCATCACGCAGGCGTGCGGCACAGGCGCTTGTGCGGCGGTGGTGGCGGGCATTCTGACGGACCGGTTGGACCGCAAGGTGCTTGTCCATTTGCTCGGCGGCGACCTGGAGATTGAGTGGCAGGAAGACGGCCCCGTGTTGATGACGGGACCGGCCGCGTATATTTGCGACGGTGTATTTTACCGGTAAGGCGGCAGTTGTTGCCGGGGGCGATGCGAGCCGGGGAACCTGGCTGATCCGGAGAAGGGTGTGGGCAACGAATTTTTCAGTGTGAAAGAAGAGTGGAACGATGAGGGAAGACCGGGCGGTCAAAGCGCTGCTTGCGGCTGTCGTCGTGATTTGGGGCTTGAATGTGGTGATGGTGAAATTCTTGGTGGGACATTTTCCGCCCATCACGCTGGCGGCGGTACGAATCGGGGCTGCCACTTTGTTGCTGCTGGCGATCCTGGTTTGGTGGCGGGGCGGGCAGCATCCTTCGTTCCGGCAGATCCCGGCGCGGTCTTGGCTGTACATTATCGGGGCTGGCGTGTCCGCCATCTTTTTGCACCAGACGACGCTGGCGATGGGACTGCAAACGGCGAACGCCTCGACCGGTTCGCTGATTCTGGCCCTGAACCCGCTGGTCACGGGGCTTTTGGCCTATTTTTTGTTTCGCGAACCGTTGACGTGGAACCGGGTGCTCGGGTTGGTCATGGGGTTTTCCGGTGTGTTCCTGGTGGTGGCGGGCGATTCGATGCTGGAAGGAAACGGCCGCTTTCTGTTTGGAAAAGGGGAATGGCTGGTGGTCGCAGCGATGCTGTTTTATGTGGCGGGCGGTCTGTTCGTGAAGAAAGCGGCGGAAACTGTCTCGGTGGTGGCGATCACCGCTTATATGCATGCGGTCGGCACGTTGTGTCTGGCGGTTGCTTCCGTGTTTGAGACGCAGGAGAGGGGCGGCGTCACATGGCCCGCCGACTGGTTCGTCTGGACGGTGCTGCTGTTCTCCGCCTGGGTGGCCACCGGGTTGTGCGGCATCTGGTGGAACAACGGTATCCAAAAAATCGGGGCGGGCCGCACCGCTATGTTCCTCAACGGGATGCCGGCGGCCAGCCTGGTGTTTGCCGTTCTGCTTTTAGGCGAGCGGATGATCTGGATTCATGCGGTCGGGTTTGTCACCGTGTTGATTGGCGTGTATCTCGGCACGATGAACCCCAGGCGGCCGGTTGCAAACTTGCCGACTTCCCTGCCTTCCAAGCAGGTTGGGCATTAGAGGGCAGGGCCGGAGCCGATACAAACAGTATGGGAGGCGACACGGATGGAGTTAAGTTTGACGGCAAAGACGGGGCATGACACGCCCGATGAGTTTGCTTCGCTGTCGGCAGTCATTATCGACGGGGATTCCGTGTTTGTGGACAACGGGGCGATTCACGGGAAGAGCCGGGTGGAACGGGGCATCCAGTTTGGCGCGAAAAGCCCCGACCAGATTCCGAACGGACGGCGCGTGTGTGTCGTCTGGGTGACGCTGAAAAAAGGCGAGACCGGCATGGGCTACCACGGCATTTGTGCGGCGATTCCGTTCCGGATCGACGTGGAGGCCAAACTGGGATACAAAAGTTTGCCTGATCAGGTCAACAAAATGAGCGATGCGATGAAAGGCCTGATCAAACTGGAGGTGCTGGAACCGGAGGAGAAAGCTAAGCTGGGCGCTTTCCTGAAAGAGTTTCGCGGCGGCGAACTGTGGAACCAATCTCGTCCCGAAGTGCGTGAAGCGTTTGGGGAGTAGCGCCTCCTTCCGGGGTGTAGCAGTGACTGTGGGCGGGCGTTTCTTTTGCGACGGCGAAAGAAACGCCCGTTTTTTGATTTGACAAAATGTAAAAACGTTTGTCAAAAAAAGCTGACAACGAGTCCAAGAATCTTTTCAAATATGCATCGATAAAATAAACCGAACAGCAAAATGAGGACAAAGGGGGACACGGAAGAGCGGGACTGACGGTTGTGTCCGAATGCTCACACATCCCGGCCGATCACCGATTTGGATCATCTGCCAAGCGACCGCCAGGCGGTTTCCAAAACATCGATTCTACCACTCATCAAGGGGGTATCGGAATGGCAGTGAAACAGGCGTTCATCCCCGTGGAGGATCTCCACGCCAATTTTCGGGAAGTGGTGCCGCCGCTGAAACCGAAAGAAGCGGTTGATGAGGCGAACCGCTGCCTGTTTTGTTATGACGCGCCTTGCGTCAAAGCGTGTCCGACGAGGATTGACATTCCGTCTTTTATCAAAAAAATCGCCACCGGCAACCTGTACGGCTCGGCCAGAACGATCATGGAGTCCAATCCTGTGGGGGCGAGTTGCGCGCGGGTGTGCCCGACTTCCGAACTGTGCGAAGGCGCTTGTGTGTTAAACCATGCGTCGCGCCCGATCATGATCGGCCTGTTGCAACGGTATGCGACCGATTGGGCGATCTGGAACCGGGCGGTGTTATTTCAAGCCGGGGCGCCAAACGGCCGCAGGGTGGCGATCGTCGGCGCCGGACCGGCAGGCTTGTCGGCCGCCCGCGAACTGGCCCGGATCGGGTATGATGTCACCGTCTATGAAGCGAAAGAAAAAGCGGGCGGGCTGAACACGTACGGGATCGTGTCCTTCCGGCTGCCGCAGGAGATTCCGCTGTGGGAGGCTGAACAGGTCGAATCGCTCGGCGTGCGTTTCCGCTATGGCGTCAAGGTGGGGGTGGATGTACATGCACAAGAGCTCGTGGATACACACGACGCGGTGTTGCTGGCGGTCGGTATGGGGGCCGTCCCCCGCCTGGGGATCGAAGGCGAGGAACTGGCGGGCGTCTGGGATGCGATTTCGTTTATCGAGGAGACCAAGACGAAACCGTTGACGCGCGATTTGATCGGGAAAAAAGTGGCTGTGATCGGAGCGGGCAACACGGCGATCGATGCGGCCACCTGTTCGGTGCGGCTGGGGGCGGAACGGGTCCAGATTTTCTATCGCCGCACGCAGCAGGAGATGACCGCCTATGATTTCGAGTACGAGTTCGCCAAACAGGACGGGGTGGAATTCCGTTGGCGGGTGGCGCCAACAAGGATCCTCGGTGTGGATGGCCGAGTCACCGCGCTTGAGCTGATCCGGATGGAACTGGGGGAACCGGACGAGAAAGGGCGGAGACGGCCGGTTCCGGTACCCGGCAGCGAGTTTGTGGTCGAGGTCGATTATGTGATCAAAGCGATCGGGCAGGAACGGCAGTTGCCGTTGATCGAGGCGTTTGGAATCAATCACCGGAACGGAATCCCCATCGTGGAAGAAGGAACGTACAAAACATCGCGGACGAACGTGTTTGCCGCGGGCGATTTTATTTTCGGAGGCGGCAAGACGGACGCGATGGTGGTCGACGCCGCGGAGCAGGGCAAACGGGCGGCTTATGCGATTCATGCCGCGTTGGAACAGCAATCGCCAGCCGGTTGATGCGTGCCCACCTGTTTCAATGATCCTATCAAATCGGATGCAAGGAGGCGGGAAACATGGCGGATCTGCAGATCGAACTGGCCGGAATCAAATCACCGAATCCGTTTTGGCTGGCATCCGCTCCCCCGACCAATTCGGGCTACCAGGTGATGCGGGCGTTTGAAGCCGGTTGGGGAGGAGCGGTTTGGAAGACGCTGACGGACGACCCGATCATCAATGTCACATCCCGGTTTGCCGCTCTGCATTATGGCGGACAGCGCGTACTGGGATTCAACAATATTGAACTGATTACCGACCGTCCGTTAGAGGTCAATCTCAGGGAAATGGCGGAGGTGAAAAAACGGTTTCCCCAACACGCGCTGATCGCGTCGCTGATGGTCGAACCGAAGCGGGAGAAATGGCATGAAATCGTGAAGGCGGTGGAAGCGGTTGGCGTCGACGGATTGGAACTGAATTTCGGCTGTCCGCACGGAATGGCGGAACGGGGGATGGGGTCGGCTGTCGGCCAGCATCCGGACCTTGTCCGGCAACAAACGGAGTGGGTGAAAGAGGTCGCGCAAACGCCCGTGATTGTCAAGCTGACGCCGAACATCACCGACATCCGGTTCACCGCAAGAGCGGCGAGGGAAGGCGGCGCGGATGCGATCAGTCTGATTAACACGATCAACAGTTTGATGGGGGTCGACCTTGATACATGGCTGCCGATTCCGCATGTGGACGGAAAGGGGGCGCACGGCGGCTATTGCGGGCCGGCGGTGAAGCCGATCGCGCTCAACATGGTGGCGGAGTGTGCGCGCGATCCGTTGGTCGGCATCCCCATCTCGGGCATCGGCGGAATTTCGACCTGGCGCGACGCTGTTGAATTTTTGCTGATGGGCGCTTCCGGCGTGCAGGTTTGTACAGCCGCCATGCATCACGGGTTCCGCATCGTCGAGGATATGATCGATGGGTTGAATCACTATCTGGATCAAAAAGGGATCCCGTCCGTCAGGGACATCATCGGCAAATCCCTGCACACCTATTCCGACTGGGGCAATCTCAATCTCAACTACAAAATCGTCGCCCGCATCAACGAAGCGACCTGCATCAACTGCAACAAGTGCCATATCGCGTGTGAGGACGCTTCCCATCAATGTATCGACATCGTGCATGACGAGCGGACCGGCAAACAGCACCTGGTGGTGCGTGAAGACGAGTGCGTCGGGTGCAATCTGTGCCAAATCGTATGCCCCGTGGAAGGTACGATCCAAATGGTGGAAATTGTCACAGGCAAGCCGCCGCTGACATGGAATCAACGGCAGGCGGCGTTGGCTGGTCAAGCGTCCTGCGGCGGCGAAACGATGAACAAGCGGGGGGATCATAGATGCGCAAACTGATTCGCGGCGGAACGGTGGTCACCGCCAGCGAAACGTATCAGGCGGATGTTTTGATCGAAGCGGACAAAGTGGTCGCCATCGGCGAGCAACTGGAGGCGAGCGGAGCGGAGGTGATCGATGCGGGCGGCTGTTATGTGTTCCCGGGCGGGATCGATCCGCACACACACCTCGATATGCCGTTTGGCGGAACGGTCACGGCGGACGATTTCGCTTCCGGCACGCGGGCGGCGGCGTTCGGGGGAACGACCTCGATCATCGATTTTTGCCTGTCCAACAAAGGGCAATCGCTGCGGGAGGCGATCGCCATCTGGCACGAGAAGGCGAGAGGCAAGGCGGTGATCGACTACGGATTCCATCTGATGATCGCCGAAGCGAACGACCAGGTGCTGGAAGAACTGGCGCATGTTGTGGCGGAAGAGGGAATCGTGTCGCTGAAAGTGTTCATGGCGTATAAAAATGTTCTGCAAGCGGACGATGAAACCCTGTTCAAAACATTGGTCCGCGCCAGGGAATTGGGCGCCCTCGTGCAGGTGCACGCGGAGAACGGCGATGTGATCGATTATCTGACGAAACGGGCGTTGGCGGAAGGCAAGACCGATCCGATCTATCATGCGCTCACCCGGCCGCCGGAGGCGGAAGGGGAGGCGACCGGCCGGGCGGCCGCTCTCACCGCGCTTGCCGATTCGCAACTGTACGTGGTTCACGTCTCCTGCGCGCAGGCGGTGCGGCAGATTGCCGAGGCGAGGGAGAAAGGGTGGCAGGTGTACGGCGAGACCTGTCCCCAATACCTGGTGCTTGACATCAGCTATTTGGAACAGCCCGATTTTGCCGGAGCGAAATATGTGTGGTCGCCGCCGCTGCGCGAGAAATGGCACCAGGACGTGCTGTGGAACGCGTTGTGCAACGGCATTCTGCAAACGGTCGGCTCCGATCAGTGTTCCTTCAATTTCAAGGGCCAGAAGGAGTTGGGGAGAGGCGATTTCACCAAGATCCCGAACGGCGGCCCGCTGATTGAAGACCGTTTCGGCGTCGTCTACTCGGAAGGAGTGCACAAAGGGCGGATCAGCCTCAACCAGTTCGTCGATGTGATCGCCACGAAAGCGGCCAAACTGTTCGGCATGTTCCCGCGGAAAGGCACGATCGCCGTCGGGTCGGACGCCGATCTGGTGATTTTCGATCCGGGAGCCACGCGAATCTTGTCGGCCGCCACCCACCATATGAACGTGGACTACAATCCGTTTGAAGGAATGAAGGTGCATGGACAGGTGGTATCCGTTCTGTTGCGGGGCGAGTTTGTGATCCGCGACAAACAGTTTGTCGGGCGTCCGGGATTCGGGCAGTTCATCAGGCGAACACCGTTTCGCCGGCCGTGACCCGGGCGGGGCGGGAGCGGCCTGCGCCACTGCGAGCGGGCTGGCGGGACCGGCTTCGAACAGCGGACGGTCCCTCAGCCGGCGGAGGGCGGGACCACCATTGCAAGTGACAGGATGGCCAAGTGAGAGCGAGGAGGTATAGCGATGCCCAACAAAGTGAAAATCGGTCTCATCCAAGCCTCGCACGATGTGCATGGCGATGAGCCTGTTGCCGTGCACAAGGAGAAAGCGATCGAGAAACATCTGCGGCTGGTGCGCGAGGCAGCCGACCGGGGGGCGCAGATCATCTGTCTGCAGGAAATTTTCTACGGCCCCTATTTCTGCGCCGAGCAGAACACCAAGTGGTATGAATCGGCGGAGGAGGTGCCCGACGGACCGACTGTCCGGCTGTTCCAAGAGATGGCAAAGCAGCTGGGCGCCGTGATCATCGTTCCCGTCTACGAAAAAGCGGGAATCGGCGTCTACTACAACACGGCGGCGGTGATTGACGCCGACGGGTCCTATCTCGGTAAATACCGCAAACAGCACATTCCACACGTCGGCGTAGGCGACAAGGGATGCGGATTCTGGGAAAAGTTTTACTTTAAGCCGGGCAACCTCGGCTATCCGGTATTCGATACGGCGGTTGCCAAAATCGGCGTGTACATCTGTTATGACCGTCATTTTCCGGAGGGAGCGCGGCTCCTGGGACTGAACGGGGCGGAGATCGTGTTCAATCCGTCAGCCACCGTCGCGGGGCTGTCCGAGTATCTGTGGAAACTGGAGCAGCCGGCGCACGCGGTCGCCAACGGCTATTATGTGGCGGCCATCAACCGCGTGGGCGTAGAAGCCCCTTGGAACATGGGAGAATTCTATGGCCAATCGTACCTGGTCGATCCGCGCGGCCGCATCGTTGCCATCGGAAGCCGCGACCAGGATGAGGTGGTGATCGGCGAAATGGATAAAAATCTGATTCACGAAGTCCGCGACCTGTGGCAATTTTACCGGGACCGCCGGCCGGAAACGTACGGCGATATGGTGCGGCTGCTTCCGTAGGAAACGACGGGGAGCGGGCGGGACTGGGCCCGGATAGGGCTGCTGCCGGGGGTGTCTGAGCCTGTTTCGCCCCCTCTTCTCCCGTCACGATTCGATCAAAAAAGGTGGGGTTCGAATGAAAACCCAAATCGAAGAGCAGGGGATCGTCACTTTGACCGACCGGGGAATCGGGCAGGTTGCGGGATCGCCGTTATGGAACGATGATTTGCGGCCGACGACCAAGCAGGAACATAATTGGACGGGGTACAACTTCTCCGCCCTCTGGATCGGGATGTGTATCTGCATCCCGACGTACACGCTGGCATCCGGCATGATCGGTCTGGGTATGAACTGGTGGCAGGCGATCGGGACGATTTTTCTCGGCAATCTGATCATCATGATCCCGATTCTGTTGAATGCCCACGCAGGAACGAAGTTTGGCATTCCGTACCCGGTGTTCGCACGGCTCTGGTTCGGTTCGAAAGGAGCGCATATTCCGGCGTTGGCCCGCGCGATCGTCGCGGCCGGATGGTTCGGTATCAACGCGTGGTTTGGCGGCGGCGCATTGGACGCGCTGATCACCTCGTTCCACTCGGGGTGGGCGAATGTGCCCGGGCATACCGCAATCGTTTTCCTTCTTTTCTGGGGACTTAATATGTACATCGCCTACCGGGGGCCGCAGGCGATTCGCAAACTCGGCGCCTTCTCCGCTCCGATTCTGGCTGTGCTTGCCGTCTCGCTCCTGATCTGGGCCGTCACGACGGCCGGTGGGTGGGGGCCGATGCTGTCCACTCCCTCGAAATTCCGGACGACGGGCGAATTTATGAGCGTATTCTGGCCTTCCTTGACCGGCGTAATTGCGTTCTGGGCGACACTGGCGCTCAACATCCCGGATTTCTGCCGGTACGCGACCTCCCAGAAGTCGCAGGCGCGAGCTCAACTGTTGTCGATGCCCACGACGATGGCGCTGTTTTCGTTCATCGGTGTCGCCGTCACGTCCGCCACCGTGGTGATTTTCGGGAAAGCGATCTGGGATCCGGTGCAGCTTTTGGCGAAATTTCCGCCCGTCGTGGTACTGATCGGCGCCATCGGCATCGTCCTGTCGTCGGTGACGATCAATGTCGGAGCGAACGTGGTCGCTCCCGCGCGGGCGATCGAGAATCTGTGGCCGCGCCGCATCACCTTCGGCATCGGCGCGATCATTACCGGGCTGATCGCGATTGCCATGCAGCCGTGGTATATTTTGGAGAACTTCGGCAACTACATCTTTGGCTGGCTGGGTACGTACGGTGCGCTCCTGGGGCCGATCGACGGCATCGCGATCGCCGACTACTGGTTGGTCCGCAGACGCCGGATGGATCTGGTGGAATTGTATAAACCAGATGGGCGCTACTCGTATATTGGCGGTTTTAACAAAAGCGGGGTGTACGCGCTGGTGATCGGATTGGCCGCTTCCTTGCTGGGACTCATTGTTCCGGGGTTGTCGTTCCTGTGGGACAACGCGTGGACGGTGGGCCTGTTTGTCGCCATGTTCGTCTACTGGTGGATGATGAAGGATGACCCCAGTGTATTGTCGGAAACGGAATACGCGGCGATCACGGTGACGGAGCATCCTCCCGAATGGGAAGCGGCAAAGGTGACGGTGTAAAAACAGGGGTGTGGGCGCATCTGCAGGCGGGTTCCGGCGACGGACCCGCTTTTGTTTGTCTGTTGCGATTGCACACCAAATTCAAACCCTGATCCTTGGAATACAAGACTGTCTGCTGATTGCGGTTGTAAATGGACGGTGAACCAATCAGGGTATTGTGTAGCGAATGTTCTGGAACAAGTGTAGGTGGAGAGATAGTCCAATTGATACCGACTGACATGTCGGTATCAATTGGATGCGTTCTTCTTGACACTTCTATGATCTCGTAAGAAGGGTTTGATAGCATGAGAAATGTAGTCACCGCTCTTTTCCTGGCAGCCGTTCTTGCCGGGTGTTCGGATGATGAGGATTCTACTCATGGGAATCCAGGGGATAAGCAAACTCTCTCCGCCCCCATCTCAGAAAACTGGCGGGTCAGTCCCACATTTGAATCGGGCGGCTACACAATGCGGGGGAAAAGGGGCATCTAGGGTTTATTGATACTCCATTTATTGCAGGACAAGGAAACAAGTATATGTGGAATTTTTTGGGGAATCCGGATGAATTGTTATATAAAAAACTCAAAGTGGTATCGGTTAGCAAGGAAACAGGCCAAAAGATAGAACAATTTAAAGCAGGGAATTAAATGAGGAGTCGGGATACTGAAATTCGAACCTCCCCCGCATTACAGAGCAGAAACAAGTAACGGTAAATGAGACTGGACTCGGGTTGACGCTGCAGCTTGTTTTCCAATCCAATCTGGGGGATACTGGTTGTGAAACACAATTTGGTCAGGGAGCTGATGATGGTGGCATTGCGTTTGACCCCCTATTTGATTATGGACGGAAATGCGGTCAGGTGAACATGCCGCTGCAGGAAACATTTTTCAGCCCTGCTTACGGCCAGGTAACGGACAAGTTCGGCGTCACCTTCCACATTCACACGGAGGGCAAGCAATAACACAATCGAACGGCTCTGTTCGCGTCGTTTGCGGCAGAGCCGTTTTTCACGAAATCTACTCTATTAGGCGAGTCGGGATACTAAAAAGTCGCCCGCGCCGGCTTGACATCTTTTCTTCCGGTTGAATACAATGATATTAGCTATTTTAGCTAAAACGTCAAGTGGGGGTCTCCTTATGAAAACGGTCAACTCCACGGAGTTGCAAAACAACTTTGGCAAATATTTGACGTTAGCCGCGCAAGAGGATATCATCATTACCCGAAACGGCAACGCCGTGGCCAAACTTACAGCCGTCAAGGAAAACGCTGAGACTCAAGGAAAAGCGGGACTTGTTAGGGAAAGTGCGGAAAAATACAACCATTCCGTGAGGAAGGCGACTTACGAGGAATTCCTGGAACTGACGAAGGGCTCAGAGGAACGGTATGAGTTTATTGATGGAGAAATCTACTTGCTGTCTTCACCGAAAACGGCTCACCAAATCGTTTTGGCTGAACTATTCGGGATATTTTACATCTGGTTTCAGGGGAAAGATTGCATGCCGTTACCAGCGCCTTATGATATTGAACTGCGAAGAACGCCGGAAGAAATCAATATTGTCCAACCCGACCTGATGGTGATTTGCGACCTGCATGAACATTTGGATGAGAACGACTACTATAAAGGTGTTCCGATCCTTCTGGTGGAGATCGTATCTGCGAGTACCCGCAGCAAGGATTTGATCAAAAAACTGGATCTCTATATGTCCTGCGGTGTCAAGGAATATTGGATTGTGAATCCGATCAACAAGGAAGTTACCGTATATCTGTTTGAAGACAAAGAAATACACAGCAGCAGGACATTCAAAGAGAACGAAACGGCACACTCTTTCACGTTTGCCGGTTTGGCCGTGGAACTGGAACGGATTTTCAAATGATCCATCGATCCTTCAAACGGACGCCGTTGTGGGAGCTCATATTACTGTCAGGATTGACCGAATCACCTTTGAGATCAGTGCCGGAAGGGTCTACCCTCACCCATACAATCCTGCTTATACCAAACGTTCCCCGAGCTGCCGAATTCAAAGAAATCATCTGCCAGCAACTTGTCCAGTTCCGCCATACTCACACTCTCTACATTTCAAAAAAATGGTCCCGTTCCACCTTGCACACTCGCAGGGCAAACCGTTTGTACCAGATCGATTTGCCCTTCTCCTGGGCTGCTTTGTGGGCTGCGTTCTCTTTCCAATTCCGGATCGCTTCCAGGGACTCCCAATACGAGACGGTGATGCCGAGCCCGCTTCCGTCGCGAACGCTTTCCACCCCCAGAAAACCGGGCTGCTGAAACGCCAGCTCCACCATCTTGTCGGCCATCTGCCCGTACCCCTGCTCGGCTTCCGTCCGCTCCGAGGTAAAGATCACCGCGTAATACGGTGGTTTCGGTGTTTTTGCAAATCTGCTCATCACTATTTCCTCCCATATAAGAAAGAAGATTCCGCTTGCTGATCAAAAAAAGGTGCATCAGACGATGTCCCCTTTCTCCCGGTCCGCGTTTGCAGCCAGTCGTGCGCCCGCAGCGCCAGTTCGAGGGACAGGCGGTGTTCCGCCGACAGGTAGGAGTCGCCGAGCAGTTCGCGGATTTTTTCCAGGCGGTGGTAGAGCGTCTGACGGCGGATGTACAGCCGCTCGGCCGTTTCCTGCTTCGAGCAGTTGTGGTCGAGGAACACCCGCAGTGTCCATGTCAACTGCGTCCCGTGCTCCGCGTCGTAGCGCAAAATCGGCCCCAGACAATCCTCGACGAACGAGTCGAGAGGATATCGTTCCGTGAACTGCATCAGCAGCCGGTACACGCCGAGATCATCGAAAAATGGGCTCTCGATCTGCGCAGGACGGGCAAGCGCCTGTTCCGCCTCCCGAAAATGACGGTCGGCCCGGGCGTACTGCCGCGATAGGCGGCTGACACCGAAACGAACGGCGATCTGTCGGCCGAGCGCCCGGCGGCAGACCTGTTCGAGATCGGCCATCGCCTGCTTGCATTCGATTTTTCCGGCGGGGGACGGACCTGTACCGGTCAACAGCAGGTACAGCCGGTTTCCTTGGCTCCGCAGCAGCGGCCGCCATTTTGACCGCTGCAAAATCGACCGGAACACGCCGAGCAGATCGTGCAGCGGCGAGTCGGTTTCGTCCTCGTAAGGCGGACGCTCCAACGCGATCTCCATAATCGCGGCAAAATAGGCCGGTGACTCTCCTGTCCCCGGCTGCACACCGAGCAGCGTGCGGATCTGTTCTTCGTCGCGGATGCGGCCGTGCAGCAGGTCGTCGAGCAGTTGGGTCTGATTGTCGAACTCCCGTTCCTGGGCAAACATCTTGCGCAGCAAAATCTGCGCGATCGCAGTCGCCGTATAGTCGAGCGTCAGGTAGAGAAACTCATCGGGTTCCCGCTCGTACAAAACCACTCCGAGACAGGCGAGCACCTGCCCCATTGCCATGATCGGCTGGCAGAGGATCCGCTTTCGTTCCGAAACGGGCAGAAGTTCCGCGGTTTGCGGCAGCTCCGGCCGCGACAGGAGCGAATGTTGCAACAGGCGGGTCAGTTCGCTCTGTACCATCTGCCCCATCGCGGGCGCAAACAGGGGGGAGCCGTCGACCGGCAGAAAAAACGTCTGCGCATCGACCGCCGCCTGAAAATGGCTGAGGATTTTCGGCAAACTTTTCGCCTGCAGTGTCAGCCGCTGCAGACTGCGGGAGAACGATTCCAGTTCGCGCAGCGCTTCCGTGTGCCGGTTGATGATATTTTCGTGCAGGTCGAGCGTGATGTCGACAAAGCGGACGGGCTTGCGGAAGGCGATCAGCGGAAACTCGTGATGGTCGGCCAGTTCCAGCATCTCAAGCGGGATTTCCGGGATGTACGGGCCGAGCTCGATGCAGAGTCCGACCGCTTTTCGCCGGATCAGTTCGTGCAGATAGGCGAGCCGCTTTTCCCTGCTTTCCCCGACGCCGACTCCGGTCGCCAGCACCAGCTCGCCGCCGTTGAGAAAGGAGCCGCTCTCGGCGGTCTCCAAAATATGCACCCAGCGGATCGGCCGGGACAGGCCGCGGCTGCCCGCCACCACTTCCGCATGCTGGAACAAAGGCCGCTTCAGAACGTCCGCCACCGTCAGCACCCACTCTTTGTGCAAGCCGGCTCCCCCTCTTTTTTGACAGAATGTAAAACCGTTTCGGAAAAATGGTGACAGGTCGTCTCGTGAGACCCGTTTCATCCTTCTGTTACACTGAAAGTAGCATAGAATCACATTGGCGAAAAGGGGCTGAATCGATGATCGCGACAACGGTCGGCGGCAAGCTGAAAAATTACATCGGCGGCGCCTGGGTGGCATCGCAAACGGACCGGTATGAGGACGTTCCCAACCCGGCCACCGGCGAACGATTGGGGCAGGTTCCTTTGTCGACGAAGGACGAGGTCGACGCGGCCGTGCAGGCGGCGCTGCGGGCGTTTCCCGCGTGGAGCGAGACCCCGGTGGTGGAGCGGGCGCGGGTGATGTTTCGCTTCCAGCACCTGTTGTTTGAGCACCGGGCAGAGCTGGCCCGGCTGATCACGCTCGAAAACGGCAAAAATCTGGCGGAAGCGGAAGCGGAAATCCTGCGCGGCATCGAGATGGTCGAGTTTGCGGCCGGGATGCCGACGCTCCTGATGGGCGAATCGCTTCCCGGCATCGCGAAGGATATCGATTGCGAGGTGCGCCGCTTTCCGTTGGGGGTGGTGGCGGGGATCGCACCGTTCAATTTTCCGTTGATGGTTCCCATGTGGATGTATCCGATCGCGATTACGGCCGGCAACACGTTCGTGCTGAAACCTTCCGAACGGACGCCCCTGACATCCGTCCGAGTGGCGGAATTGCTCAAGCAGGCGGGGCTGCCGGACGGCGTGTTCAACATCGTCAACGGCGCGCATGAGGTGGTCAACGGCCTGCTGGAACATCCGGATGTACAGGCGATTTCCTTCGTAGGTTCGCAACCGGTGGCGGAGTACGTTTACAAAACGGCAGCGGCGCATGGCAAACGGGTGCAGGCGCTGGCGGGAGCCAAAAACCATCATCTGGTGATGCCGGACGCCGATCTGCGGCGGGCAGCCAAAACGATCGTCAGCGCCGCGTTCGGCTGTGCGGGCGAACGCTGCATGGCGGCGAGCGTCGTTGTGGCGGTCGACTCGATTGCGGACGAACTGACCCGGCTGTTGGTCGAGGAATCGAATTTGCTGAAAATCGGGAACGGCCTCGACGCAGGCGTCGATCTTGGACCGGTCATCCGTCCATCCCACCTTGAGCGGGTGCACAGTTATATCGAGCGGGGCGTTCAGGCGGGGGCCAGCTTGGTGCGGGACGGCCGGCGGGACACGGCAGCGTGCGGCGGGGGTTACTTTTTGGGGCCGACGATTTTCGATCACGCGAACCCGGATATGGTAATCGTCCGCGACGAGATTTTCGCCCCGGTGCTGAGCGTTATCCGGGTGGCCGATTTTGCGGAGGGGCTCAGGACGATCAGCCGGTCGCGGTACGGCAACGGCGCCTGCATCTATACGGCGAGCGGCCGGTTGGCCCGGGAATTTGTGCAGCGGGTGGAAGCCGGGATGGTCGGCGTGAATGTGGGTGTGCCGGCGCCGATGGGATTTTTCGCGTTCACCGGCTGGAAGCAGTCGTTCTATGGCGACCTGCATGCGAACGGCAAGGACGGGGTCGATTTTTACACGAAAAAGAAAACGGTAACGTCCCGCTGGTTTGACGACGGCGACTACCAGATCGGTTCGCAAACCACATTTGTCAAATAGGGAGGGTGCCTGCATGACGAGCAAACAGACGGAGACGACGGCTGCCGGTCAGAACCGGGCCGCATACCCGGATCGGGCGGAGGGGCTGGACAAACAGGAACTCCTGAAAAAAGACCGGGCGTTCATGTGGCACCACATGTCCCCATTTAACCCGAATCCGATGATTGTGACAAGGGCAAGCGGGGCCTGGATCACCGACATCGACGGCGAGCGGTATTTGGACGCGATGTCCGGCCTGTGGTGCGTCAATATCGGGTACGGCCGGCGGGAGTTGGCGGATGCGGCCTACGAGCAATTGCAATCGCTCGCTTATTTCCCGCTGACGCAAAGCCATGTGCCGGGCATTCGGCTGGCGGAAAAAATCAGCGAGTGGTTGGGCGACGAATACCGGGTCTTTTTCTCCAACAGCGGTTCGGAAGCGAACGAGGTGGCGTTCAAAATCGCCCGCCAGTACCATCACCAAAAAGGCCAGCCGGGCCGTTACAAGATCATCTCCCGTTACCGGGCGTACCATGGAAACACGATGGGCGCATTGGCCGCGACCGGCCAGTCGGTGCGCAAGCAGAAATACGAGCCACTGGCACCCGGTTTTCTGCATGTGCCACCGCCGTACTGTTACCGCTGCCCGTTTGGCAAGACCTACGGCAGTTGCAATCTGGAATGCGCCCGGGTGTTCGATGAGGTGATCAACTGGGAAGGGGCGGAGACGGTCGCGGCTGTCATCATGGAGCCGACGATTACCGGGGGAGGCGTGATCGTGCCGCCGCCGGAATACCTGCCGAAAGTGCGGGAGATTTGCGACAAGCACAGCGTGCTGTTGATCATCGACGAAGTGATCTGCGGGTTCGGCCGGTCCGGCCGCAAGTTCGGGCACCAAAACTTCGGCGTGCAGCCGGATATCGTGACGATGGCGAAAGGCATCACGAGCGGCTATCTGCCGCTGTCGGCGACCGCCGTGCGGGCTGAAATCGCCGATTGTTTCAATGAACCGGGCGTTAACCAGCATTTTCGGCACGTCAATACGTTTGGCGGAAATCCGACTGCCTGCGCGCTCGCCATGAAAAATATGGAACTGCTCGAAGCGGAAGGACTGGTGGAACGGGCGGAGCAGTTGGGCGCCCTACTGCGGCAGAAACTGGCGGTGCTGGAAGACCATCCGCATGTCGGGGACATTCGCAGCTTCGGTTTCATGAGCGGCATCGAGCTGGTGGAAGACCGGGCCACGAAGGAACCGGCCGCACCCGACAAAGTGACGCAGGTCATCGCCGAATGCAAGAAGCGGCGGCTGATCATCGGCAAAAACGGGGATACAGTCCCCGGGTTCCACAACGTGCTGACGATCGCTCCGCCGTTTGTCGCGACGGAGGAAGACCTCGATTTTCTCGTGCATGGATTGAAGGAAGCGTTTGATACGTTATGATAAAGCAGCAGGCCCGATTTGTTCGCCGATCGCCTGCGGTGCTGTTTGAATGCGCTTGACACGTTGTGATGCAGCCTCTCCCGGCGGGTGTTCGGGAGGGGCTTTTTCAGGAAAGAAGTCCCATTGAAGAGCTCCTGCAGGAAAGGGGAACGAGTCGTCTTGTGGGGTACCAGGTTATGCTTGGCAGATCAGATAGAGGGGAACTGAAGTGGACTTTGCGATTCGGTTGCGATCAGGTTTAATCATGCATCCGGTGTCAACCAACGGGACGCTTGTGGAATTGTGTGAATATCCCCACAGGACGGATGGTGATGCGGATCAGGACTGAAATGTAAGTCATGCTACAGATTTTTGGGTGAAAATTGTGTACGTTTAAAGTATTCGCTGTAGGCAACTGCAGCAGTCCGGCTTTGTGCAGGCAGCAGGGCGCTCAAGTTTGAAAAAATACATGCAGGAAGGAAGTGGAAGAATGGGTGAACCGATTGAACTTACAAACATTCGCATCGTCCAGGATAAGCCTCCCAAACGTTTGGCTTACATCAGCGGATTTGAAGACAAACCGCTCGAATTTGGGGTCCATGGCGGCGTGCAACGATTTTACGGATATACGCCAGAGACGCCTCTTCCATCCACGCTGGATCATATTGTGGCGGCGGCGGGAGGCTGACTTGTAGGGACTTTGTCTGGCGCGCTGGCAGCGCGTCAAATCCCCTCTTACCCCGATAAAATAACAGCGAACGTGCAAGGAGTAATTGAAGCGGTCGAACGTGTATTGCGAATTACCAGAATCAATGTGCATTTTGAACTGAAGATTCCGCAAGGAACTCGGGAAACGGCTGAACGTGTGCTTGCAGTCTTTGACCGCGGCTGTCCTGTTGCGCAAACACTAAAAGGAAGTGTGGAGTTTCACTATACGTGGACGATTCATGAATATTGATCAGGAAAACCGGGACGATCCATCCCGCGCGGAGGTGTCATTGTTCCAGAATCAGTTGGAACGATGCCGCCTCGGAATGCATCTGAGGGATGGAGTGTTCATCCCTGTCGGTGCGTTATAAGGGGAACGGTTTTCACGTTACCGGGTGTATAAAACTTCCACGAGGTGGAGGTTTTTTTTCATAGGCAACTGCGTAAAGAGAGAGTTCGTTTACTTCCTTTATTGTCGCAACCGCTGTTTGACGGCGCAGTGGTTGCTGAAAGGGGTTCTAGGTTTTAGAATATTTCCAATATTTTCAGCTATTCTTTGAATCTTCTCCCTATTACAATAAAAACCGAGACAGGTTGCCACATCAAGGGAAACAGGGAGGAGAAGCCAAAGATGAACAAGCACGCGAAGTTGTGGAGGACGATTACAGTGGCTGCTGCCATTTTCGTTGCGGTCCAGTTGCCGGGCCGGGCGGAGGCCGCATTTGGCGATACGATCCTGAAATTCGGGATGTCCGGCAACGACGTGCAGACACTGCAGACGGAACTGAAAGAACTCGGGTATTTCACAGCGACCGCTACTGGATACTATGGTCCGCTGACGAAGGATGCGGTGATCCGCTTCCAGCAGGCCAGCGGCTTGGACGTAGACGGGATCGTCGGGCCGCAAACGTTCCGAGCGCTGGAAAAGCGGCTGCTGCAGGCGCGGATTGCGGGAACGGCCCAACGGTACATAGGAGTTCCGTACGTTTGGGGTGGACAGTCCCCGACTGGATTTGATTGCTCCGGATTTACCGGTTACGTATTTGCCCGAAACGGATTGACGCTGCCCCGCGTGTCGGAAGAGCAGTTCAATGCAGGCGTGCCGGTACCGAAGAGCCAGCTGGAAGCAGGCGATCTGGTGTTTTTCAGCACGTACAAACCGGGTCCGTCCCATGTCGGGATTTACCTGGGAGACGGAACGTTCATCCATGCCAGTTCGTCAAAAGGAGTGACGATTTCCTCCCTGTCCAACCCCTATTGGACAGCGCATTATATAGGCGCCAGAAGTTATTTTTAATGCAGATGCAAACCGCTGCCGGCGGTTTGTATTTTTTTACTTTCGCGATGGACCAGCTTTTGCTATACTAACTGCTGTATGTTTTCAGGTGCAACTGCCGACTGTGGCATTCCCCTGCGCCAATCGCTTGGCGGATGCCAAGTTTTTTGAGAAAGGTTGGGAAGTTGAATTGAACGCAAATGAACAAGAGCGCACGCCTCTGTTCACCACGCTTGTCGAACACGCGCAGAAGAATCCGATCCAGTTTCACATTCCGGGCCATAAAAAAGGGGCCGGGATGGCGAAGGAGTTCCGCGATTTTATCGGAGAGAACGCGCTGTCGATCGATTTAATCAATATTGCGCCGTTGGATGACCTGCACAATCCGAAAGGGATGATCCGGGAAGCGCAGGAACTGGCGGCCAAAGCGTTTGGCGCTGACTATACGTTTTTCTCGGTGCAGGGTACATCGGGCGCGATCATGACAATGGTGATGTCGGTGGTGGGACCGGGGGACAAGCTGCTGGTGCCGCGCAATGTCCACAAGTCCGTATCGGCTGCGATCATTTTGGCGGGAGCGGAACCGGTGTTTATGCATCCGGAACTGGACCAAAATCTCGGAATCGCGCACGGAGTGTCGTATGACACGGTTCGCCGCACGCTCGACCAGCATCCGGACGCGAAAGGGGTGCTGCTGATCAATCCCACCTACTTTGGGGTTGCCTGCGACCTCAAGTCGATCGTCGACCTGGCGCATGAACGAGGCGTACCGGTGATTGTGGATGAGGCGCATGGCGTACACATCCATTTTCACGAAAAATTGCCCTTGTCTGCCATGCAAGCGGGCGCGGACATGGCTGCCACTTCGGTGCACAAGCTGGGTGGCTCGATGACGCAAAGTTCTGTGCTCAACGTGAAAGAAGGTTTGGTCAATCCCGATCACGTGCATGCGATCATGTCGATGCTGACCACCACTTCGACGTCGTATTTGCTGCTGGCGTCGCTTGACGTGGCCCGCAAACATCTGGCGATTCACGGGCGGGAACTGATCGACCAGGCGATCGAACTGGCCGAATACGCCCGCGCCGAAATTAACAGGATCGAGGGGCTGTATTGCTTCGGCCGGGAAATTTTGCATAACTCTTCCGTGTACGATATGGATCCGCTAAAGCTCACCATTTCCGTCAAGAAACTGGGGCTGACCGGGTACGATGTGGAACAGATGCTGCGGGAAGAGTTCAATATCGAAGTGGAGTTGTCCGATTTGTACAATATTCTTTGCGTTGTAACGCTCGGCGACACCAGGGACAATATCGACGCGCTGCTGCATGCGCTGCGGCGCATCGCGGAACGACACATGTACCGGACGGGCAAACAGGTGATCCAGGTGCACCTTCCTGAAATGCCAAAATTGGCCATGTCGCCGCGGCAGGCGTTCTATTCGCTGACGGAAGTGGTGCGTCTCGACGAGGCGGTCGGCCGCACGTTTGCAGAACTGGTGATGGCGTATCCGCCTGGCATTCCGATTTTGCTCCCGGGGGAAATCGTCACTCGGGAAAACGTCAACTACATTCGCGAACTGATGAAAGCGGGGCTGCCGGTGCAAGGACCGGACGATCCGGACATTGAATATGTGAAGGTCGTGAAACAAACCTGATCCGGTTCCTGACCACTGTTGGGGGCACACCCTGACGGTGTTTTTTTTGATCAAGGATGATCAACTCGGCGTTTGCCGAATTTCCAGCAACTCACTAATGACCGGTCCGCACAAGCCGGGTATAATGGACGGGTCTTACAAATAAGCCGAATCGCGGCCGGCACAGAGGTGGATGTCCGTTTCAGTTCGGAACATGGGCGCCCAGGATGGGGCTTCCAGTTTCCGGATGAACGCGTCAGCACCTGTCCCGCCGCGTACGGAGGAACCGATTTTCTGGGGTGAATGACGGCATGCGACAAGCCTGCCGTCCGGGATCCTTCTCCCGAACCCGTCAGCTAACTTCGGAGGCTTGGAAGGAGAGTGCATACGATGATGTTGACCTTGAAAAAGGCATCCGCCTGTGCAGCGATCGTTTCGGCTCTGATTGGCGGAGGGTGGATGGCCAAGGAGGCAGTGCACGGCAAAGCGGATTCTGGCAAGTCAACTGTCGAGGCACAGCAATCCCAGCCGCAGCCGCCTGCGACCTTGCAGTCCGCAGAGGAAAGCAAACAAAATGAGCCGGAGACCGCTGCGCAGTCAGCGGTGCTGGCTAGCCGCAGCGGCGCACCTGCTGCCCGGGCATATGCAAACGGTGCATCAGCCACCGGAGGAAATGGGAGCGCTTCGGCTGCTGCGCAAGGTGGCAGCGGGATGGCTGCAAACACCGTTCGCGAGGGCGATACCGGCAATCCGGCCGCTGTGCAGGCGCAACAGTCCCCCGCCATCGGACAGAAACCGGCCGTTACCGCCGGACAAACGCTCACCATGCGAGCGACCGCTTACGGTCCGACCGAAAGCAGCGGGCAATTTGGCGGAAAGACGTATCTGGGAACGCCGGTCCGACAAGGGGTGATCGCGGTCGATCCGAAAGTGATTCCGCTGGGTACCCGCGTTTGGGTCTCAGGATACCATCATCCGAATCTACCGGCCAATGGCTTCATGGCTGTAGCTGAAGACATCGGCGGGGCGATTCGCGGAAACCGGATCGACATCTATATCAACGCGGATGCGCAATCCGTGCGCGACTTCGGCATCCAAACCGTGCAGGTTCGTATCCTCAAATAAACAGAACCTGAACAGGTATCAGCGCCCATGCGGCACACGACGACCCGACCTTCTGTCGGGTTGTTTTTTTATATATGAAACATTTTCCAAGCAAACGGGCACCCTATCCCATAACACGGTGTGAGGTGATATGGTGACGATTCGCGTCATGCATCTGGTTCGACCGGCGGATGGCGGCATACGGGAGCATGTGAAAAGGCTGGCAGGCGGGCTGCCGCCCCGAGAGTTTGCGGCAATCGTGGTCTGCCCGGCCGCGTCCCCGCTGTATCGCGAATTGCCGTCATCAATTGCAAAAATTCCGCTTGCTCTCTGCGACGGCATGCACCCGTGGAGCGATTTGCGCAGCGTGCTGCATCTCCGCCAACTGCTCGACCGGCAGCCGGTTGACATTTTGCATATGCACGGAGCGAAAGCGGCGCTGATCGGGCGGATGGCGGCCGCATTGGCCAAACGACAACCGAGGTTGGTCTGCACATTGCACAATTTTATTGCGCCGGACAACCGGTTGCTGCAAACGTTGTTTTTGAACTTGGAAAATCGGCTGGCTGCCCGCACGGATCGATACATCGCAGTCTCTAACGCGTTGGCCGAACAGGTGCGGCGGCAAATCGGTTCTACTGCCGACAAGGTGGTCGTTGTGTACAATGGCCTGCCTCCAGCAGCCGGCCGATTTTCCCGCAGGCAGGCGCGAACCGTGATGAATGTTCCGCAGGATGCGGTTGTGATTGGCACAATCGCCCGGCTCATCCCGGAAAAAGGGGTGGACGACCTGCTGCTCGCCTTTCGCACGCTGGTCCAGAGCGGACATAACTGCTATCTGGCGGTGATCGGCGACGGTCCGCAAAAACGGGATTTGCAGAAGCTCTCATCCGATCTGCAGGACCGGATCCGCTGGTTGGGAGCGGTGGACGAGGCGTCCCGCCTGCTCCCCGGTTTTGATCTGTATGTGCAGAGTTCCCGCCGCGAAGGGTTTGGATTGGCGGTGTTGGAAGCGATGCGGGAAGGCGTGCCGGTGATCGCGACCGCTGTCGGCGGGCTGCCGGAACTGGTGGGAAGCCTGGGGCAACCAGTGACGGACACCGCAGGTACGCCGATCCGCGTCAACCAAGGTATAGACACAGCATGTTTGGAAAGCGGTGGCAATCCGGCCACTGACATGGCGGGTTGGGAAAACCGCGGCGATGTCTGTACAGAAGCTGCAGGTGCCGGCATGCTTGTGCCAGCCGACGATCCCCGGCGGCTGGCCGGCTGCATGCAGCAGGTGCTCGCGAACGAACAGTTGCGACGCGCGCTGGCAATCGCCGGCAGGCGGCGGGCAGAGGAACGATTTTCACTGGAGCGGATGATTCGCCATACGATTCGGGTCTACCGGGAAGTTTTGGAGCGGAGGGAATTCGCATGAGGCTGTGCGGAATGCGGATAACGGTTTGTGTGTGGCTGGCGCTGCTGGTTTGCCTGCAAGCGGTCCCGGCTTCTGCTTTGCAGGAACGGGAAAATCAGGCAACGATCATGCTGGTGCCGGGTCTTGCCTGGGAATTGATAAATCCCAAGTCGACTCCCAACCTGTTCCGAATGGCAGAGTCGGGTGCGGCCGCCAATGTGGTACTGCCGTTGCGCGGAGGTGACGAGGCAGGCTACCTTGCGATCGGGTCCGGCAGCCTGAATCCGGCCAACGCGGGAGCGCTACAGGAAACGATCGTCCGAGCAGGCGGGCGCGTGGCCACCATCGGGCAGCTTGCGGACGGTGAGAAAGCGGCCGGTTACGATCAATTGTACCAACAGTACAAAAATTTGCGGGAAACTGCCAATTTGCTGATCATACAGCCGGACGACCTGCTGTCGATCGTCGCCGCCCGCAGCCGGATGCAGCCCTCCGAGTTCCGGCAAAAGTATCAGGAGCGTCTGGGGGAAGCGGATCGGCTGATCGGCAAGCTGCTGAATGAGACTGACATCCGGCATCTGTTGATCGTGGCAAGTCCCGTCTCATTTGCCGACATCGGCATCGGCCGGAAATCGGCGGGGGTTGTGCTGATGCACGGGGGAGGGGTGGAACCGCGCTGCCTACTCTCATCAAACACCACCCGGCAAGCGGGGGTGGTCAGCATTTTTGACATCGCGCCTACCGTGTTGTCCTTTCTGGGGCTGCCTACTTATCTGAAAGATGGCCCCGGACAGGTGGTCGGTTCGCTTCCGTCACTCTCGCCATCGCCCGCTTATCTGTCCCAACAAATCGAAACTGCAGCGTGGCTCAACCGGTACAGGCCGATTTTTGTAAAAGGCTATGTCGGCGTCACGCTGGGTGTACTGGTGATGGCTGCCGCGTTCCGGTTGCGGGGCAAGCGAAACCCGGCTTGGCTTGGCCATCTGTTGACCGACTTGCTGGCGATGCCTGCGATATACCTGGCTTTTCCGATGATCGGAATCCAGCCGGCAACCGACACGCCGATCAAATGGCTGAGCCTGACGGGGCTGGCTTGGACAAGCCTGGCTTTGGTAAAAAATGTTCTCACCCGTTGGCTCGCGCTTTGCGGCGTGACGATCGGACTGATCGTGCTCGATATGCTGCAGCAAGGGGAGTGGATGAAGTTTTCGTTTTTGGGCTACGATCTGTTTGGCGGAGCCCGTTATTACGGGATCGGCAACGAGTATATGGGGGTCCTGATCGGCGCTTCCATGCTGGCCTATTTTGTTCTGCGGCAGCGGTATCCGAACCGCCAAAAAAGGGTTCGCATCATCGGCGCGATCTCATTTGTGCTGATCGTGTACCTGCTTGCCGCGCCGCAGTTCGGAACCAACGCCGGCGGCGCACTGGCAGCTTCAATTGCATACGGGTACATCCTCACGTCGGAGTTGCAACCCCCGCTGTTCCGAAAAAAATGGGCCTGGGTCTGCGGTGGGACGATGGCGGTGCTGGCCGGCATGCTGTTGCTGAATGGAGCGCTGCCGGCCGCTGAACAGACGCATATCGGCCGTGCAGTAACGCTCTTGATGCAGGGGGATTTTTCCGATTTGTGGCAAATGGCCCGGCGAAAATGGGCGCTTAACTGGTGGCTGCTGGGTGTATCCGTGTGGGGCCAGCTGTTTTTGGCCGTGTTGCTCCTGCTTGTACTGGATGTATGGAACCCCCGTTTGTTTCGCCAGCCTGGTGAGGCACGGCCGCCGATCACACCGGCCCGCCCCTTTCTTGTCGCCGGCTTGGCAGCGTTTTTGCTGAACGATTCCGGCGTGCTGGCGGCTGCCGGCCTGATGCTGTTTGCGGCCGTTCCGATGTTGACGGCGACAATGGTCCGGCAGCCGGTTGCGGCTGACGCGCGCATGCAGGATGAGTTGGCGGAAGAACGAACATCCTAACGGAAAACCGGACCGACAACAGGAGGGATGCGGCATGCGTGAGCAGGATCACGGGTACATCGAAGTGGAGGAGGAAGATTTTCTGGCATGGGTACGTGACCTGTCCGACGAATCTCCGTTTGACGAACTGTTCATTGACGAGCGGTTGGGAGTGGAAACGGGGCCGCACGGCGAATGAAGCGGAGGGAGCAGGTCAATCGGCGTAAATCATTTTGATTGTCATGCCGCCGTCAATCACCAGCCGCTGGCCGGTCATGAACGACGATTCATCGGTAGCAAGAAACAGGCAAGCGTTTGCAATGTCTTGCGGCCTGCCGACCCGGCCCGCCGGGTGTTGCGCGTGATCGATCGGGCGCAGCGGATCGCCGCCGATGTGGATCCAGCCGGGACAGATCGCATTGACGCGAATGTCGGGGCCAAGCGAGTTGGCCAGCGCATGCGTCAGCGCCAGCAAGCCTCCTTTCGATGCGGCGTATGCTTCATTGCCTGGTTCTGACATGAGGGCGCGGGTCGACGCAATCTGGATGATCGATCCTCCTCCCGACCGGCGCATCAGCGGGGCGGCCGCCTGTGAGCATAAGAACGGGCCGCGCAGGTTGACGTTCAGAATCGCATCCCACGTTTCTACCGTTAATTCGTCAATCGGCGAAAAGTGGGAGACACCGGCGTTATTGACCAAAACATGCAGCGCGCCGAACTGCTCATCCACCCGGCGCATCAGATGTTCAACCGACCGCGGGTCTGCCACATCGGTCTTGAAAAAATGGGCGCTGCCGCCCGTGTCGCGGATGGACGCTTCAGCTGCCTGTCCGGCTTCCGGCGATTTTTCCGCAATGATGACAGTTGCCCCTTCCCGCGCGAACGTTTCGGCGATCGACCGGCCAATTCCCTGGCCGGAACCGGTTACGATTGCAATTCGATCAGTCAGACGCATGGAAGACCTCCTCCACCAAACGACGAATACGTGCCGCGAAGGATATGGGACCGGTTGAGCGTCAACCTCATCCGGCAAAACGACTGCACCCCGCAACGCGGCAGGCCTTGCGGCGGTCGGAGTGCTGCGGACCCACCAAAACCTAACGGGACGACAGATAGTCCTGCCACGCTTTCCGGTATGGGTTCGGCAGGACGTCCGGATCTGTCTCTTCCTCCTCCAGCACCGCATACTTCACCTCTTCGTCCCATGAACCGGAACGGATAAAATAAACCAGCAAACCGATAATAAGCAACAATTGCAGAACGAGCAACACCATTACCCACCCATCCATCGCCAGCGCCTCCCTGTATGGATAGTGTACAAGTCGAGCAGACTTGTTATAACGGAAGATCATGTATTGTTGAAATATTCTATATATGATTTTAAATTCCTGCCGCGTGCGATCTGGTATAATCTTGTAGAGCGGTGGCTGCGGCTGCTTGCAAACGTCACATGTCAGAATCTGACGAGGAGGGGATGAAAAATGGCGCAGGTCGAGGTGGGACAAGCCGCTCCCGATATTGCCGTGCCAGCGACGAATGGCGAGCGGGTGTCGGTTGCCGATTTTCGCGGACGCTCTGTGGTGCTGTATTTCTATCCGAAAGACGCGACCCCCGGCTGAACCAACGAAGCCTTGGATTTCAAGGCACATCTTCAAGGTTTTGAAGATGCGAACGCTGTGATTCTCGGTGTCAGTCCGGATTCGATCCAATCGCATGAAAAATTTTCCATTAAACACGATCTTCCGTTCCTGCTGTTGTCCGATGCAGACCATAAACTGGCGGAAACGTACGGTGTGTGGGTGGAAAAAAACATGTACGGCAAAAAGTACATGGGAATCGAACGCAGTACGTTCGTGATCGACAAGCAAGGGATCATCCGCAAGATTTATCGGAAAGTCAAAGTGAAAGGGCACGCGGAAGAAGTGCTTGAGTTTGTGAAAAGCTTGTCCTGACGATTGTATCCGGCAACGGGGTTTGACATATGATAAAGCGAAAGGCTTTGTCAATCCGTCCGGCTGTGTTACAATAATCCCAGACACCACCAGAAAGGGGAGAGATCCGTGGTAACCTTGACCGAAGCAGCGGCAACCAAAGTGAAAACCTTGCTCGCTGATAAAGGGGAAGACCTGGCTCTCCGGATTTTTATCAAATCCGGTGGCTGAAGCGGCTTCTCATATGGAATGGCACTGGATCGTGCCAAAAGCGACGATAACGTATTCACCGAAAACGGCGTAAAAGTGGTGATCGACCCGACGAGCGCCCGCTATTTGCAAGGCGCGGAAGTGGACTATGTGGATTCCCTGATGGGAGCCGGGTTCAAGATCAGCAACCCGAACGCATCGTCCACCTGCGGTTGCGGCAGTTCCTTCCGCACGGCGACCGATGCGGGCAAGCCGGGATCCTGCTGCTAAAACGGATGGAAAAAGCCTATGGAGATCGCATCCATAGGCTTTTTCTCTTTATTCCGCATGATCGCCGTGCAGGTATCTCTGCAGTGTCTGCATAATGTCCTTGTCCAACAGCTCCGAATCCGGATCCTGTTCAAAAATCGCCTTCAGCTCATACGCCGCTTCCAGTATGTACATTTTCCTCGCGGCGTCCCGCGTTTTGGCGGTGGAAATGCTGTCGAGATCCGGATGGAACGCGATGTAGCCCAGTTCCACGCGCGGCGGGTAGTGCTCTTCCACCACTTTTTTCAAGGCGTTTAAACAATGCCACTCATTGGACAATTCCGGATGCTGGGCGAGAGCGGTCACCGGATTTTCGCCGGCCGGTGCGTGCTTCGCTGGCGAAGGCATTTCGATCCACGTTTTCATAATCTGTATGATGTCATCTTGTTGATCCGGCGTCAGCCGTTCAAACAATGAGAGAAGCTGTTCACGCTTGTCGTTCATAAGCTGAACTCCTTTGAACCGATATATTCTGCTTCTTCATTATACCACAGTGCCCGCAACTGAGAACCATTCTCCTGGCAATAGGTTTTTTCATGAAAATATGGTAATCTTTAAAAAGAGATCGCAATGCAGTTTTCAAGTCCGGAGGCCCGTTCGATGAAAAAAGTGTATCTTGCTTTATTTGCCGTAATGTTCATGGTCATGCTGGGGTTTGGCATCATTATTCCGATTTTGCCTTATTACGCCAAAAGCTTTGGCGCCGATTCGCTGCAGCTCGGGCTGCTGATGGCCGCTTATTCGGTGATGAATTTCCTGTTTGCGCCGGTGTGGGGCGCCGTGTCGGACCGTATCGGCCGCAAGCCGGTTCTGTTGATTGGCTTGGCCGGTTTTGCCGCATCCTATTTTCTGTTCGCGATGGCGACGGAGCTTTGGCAGCTGTTTGCCACCCGCATTCTGGCGGGGATGCTGTCGGCGGCAGCCTTGCCGACGGTGATGGCGTACGTGGCGGATGTCACCACACCGGAGACGCGGGCAAAAGGCATGGGCATGGTGGGAGCGGCCGCCGGGCTCGGGTTTATTTTCGGACCGGCGATTGGCGGCAGTTTGTCACGGTTTGGCAATCCGGTCCCGTTTTGGACGGCAGGGGCGCTGGTGGCAACCAATTTCATTTTTACAGCGTTGGTACTGAAGGAGTCGGTGTCGTCCGAACAGCGCAGCCAGAACGCGGCCCGCAAAGAAACAACCTGGTCCGCCTTCAAACCGCCGCTCTCGTACCTGTATCTGATGCAGTTGATCGTAACGCTCTCATTGGCCGGACTGGAGGCAACGTTCGCTTACTACGCTCTGAGCGTGTTTGGCGCGGCCGAGTTTGATATGGCGATGATCTTTATGATTATGGGAATAGCCGGCGCTCTTGTGCAAGGCGGTCTGATCGGCCGACTGACGAAGTCGCTCGGTGAGGAGAAAGTGATTCAAATTGGGCTGCTGCTTTCGACGGTCGGATTTTTGCTGATCACGCAAGTCCATTCGTTTGCCACCGCCGCCGTCTACCTGACCGTGTTCGGGCTGGGCAACAGCATGATTCGCCCCGCCGTGTCGGCGCTGATCTCGAAAAAAACGGAGGCCGGGCAAGGCAGTTCGATGGGGCTGCTCGGTTCGATGGATTCGCTCGGACGGATCGCGGGGCCGGTGATCGGCGGTTTTCTTTACAAACTCGGCATCACGCTGCCGTATGTTGCGGGCGCTGCCATTTCGGCGGCTGCGATCGTGATGTTTTTTGCCTATCTGAAAATGGAACGGGGAACGGGGGGCGGATATTCGCTGTAAACGACTTGATTCGCACGTTATTTCACCTTGATTTTACTTGTCCGCACGCTTGTGTACATGATATAGTAAAATGACGCCAATGATCGAAGTCCAATTTTTGAAACGATAAAAACGAAACGAGGGAAATTCTTTATGAGTTTTCTTGGAACTGTTGCGGATGGTATATTCATTGCGCTGCAAGTTCTGATTGGGATAACGAGTGCGTATCTGGCCGTGCTGTCGGTGTTCGGGCTACGCCGGAAGAAAGAGACGATCACCAGTGCGCCGCAAAAAACGTTCGCTGTGATCGTCGCGGCCCACAACGAGGAAGAAGTGATCGAACCGCTCATCGACAATTTGAAGAAGCTGGATTATCCGAAGGAACTCTATGACATTTACGTGATCTGTGACAACTGCACCGACAGAACGGCTGATATCGTCCGGCAGGCGGGCGCGATCGCCTGCGAACGGTTTGATGACACGAAGCGGGGCAAAGGCTACGCGATCGAGTGGATGCTGGAGCGGCTGTGGCAGCAGGAGAAACAGTACGACGCGGTCGTTATGTTCGATGCAGACAACCTGGTGGCGAAAGACTTCCTGCTTCACATGAATCAAAAATTGCTGAACGGCGACCGGGTGATCCAGGGCTATCTGGATACCAAGAATCCGTATGACTCATGGATTTCCATTTCGTATGCGATTTCCTACTACTACACGAACCGCATGTGGCAATTGCCGCGGTTTAACCTGGGTCTTGGCAACGCCCTGGGCGGCACGGGCATCTGCATTGACGCCGCGCTGCTGAAAGAAATGGGCTGGGGTGCCCATTCATTGACCGAAGACGTGGAATTCACCGCCCGTTGTATCGAGCGCGGCATTTATCCGCGCTGGGCGCACGACGCGATCGTCTATGACGAAAAGCCGAATACGCTGAAAGCGTCATGGAACCAACGGCTGCGTTGGATGCAGGGGCATTTCGATTGCGCGTCCCGCTACTTCTGGCCGTTGTTAATCAAGAGCATCAAGACGCGCAACTGGGCGATGCTTGACGCTGCGCTCTATCTGTTTCAACCGATGCGGTTTCTAATCATTTTCCTGATGATGATGGTATTGCTCTTGCAGTTGGTGATGCCGTGGTGGTGGCAGGTGACCGCGATCCAGGATATCCTGTTCCCCACCGAATTCTGGACGGTGGTCAACATTCTGCTGTACGCGCAATTGCCGCTCGCCATGATTCTGGAGCGGGCGAAGTGGCGCGCTTATCTCGGCCTGATCGTGTATCCGATTTTCCTGTTCACCTGGTTCCCGATCACCGTTGTGGCGTTCTTCACCAAGAACAACAAAAAGTGGAGCCATACGGTACATACGCGCGGCATCCGGGTGGAGGAACTGTCGCGTTGATTGGTTGGGCATGCAGACGTTCGTCAGAACGAATGCATGCCTTTTCGTTTAGAGCATCCGTAGCAGCGCCTCGCGGCCGGTCATGCCCGGTACGATCCCCAGTTCTTCTGCTTTCGCTGTCACCGATTCGAGCGGAAAATTCAACAGGTCGTCCAGGCTGCGGACGCCTACTGCGCGGCCAGCGACGATTCCGCGGTCGGCCAATTTTTCGTTCAAAAGCTGGATGTCCAGCGCTCCGCACATGATATATCCTTTGTCGGTTTTGATCGCGAGCAGGTTGGTTTTCGGCAGTTCGACATGCACTCCGATCACGGTGTGTCCGTCGATTTCGATCGGTTTGACGGTAACCAACGAGCTTCCTCCTTTCGCAGGTGGTCTCTTATACAAATATGGGAATGCAGCCTGAAAATGTGAATCGGCTGCCCGTGAAACCGAGCGAAATGTGTACTATACTGAGTACAAGAATCTGTAGGATGGAGGATCGGAATGAACATCCTGTTGACCACGCTGAATGCCAAATATGTGCACTCGTCGCTGGCGCTCCGATATTTGCGAAGTTATGCGGAACCCCATTTCCCGGGCATTCGGCTGGTGGAATACACGATCAACGACCTGGCGGAGAAAATCGCGGCCGACATCTACAAAAGGCAGCCGGACGTAGTCGGTTTCTCCTGTTACATTTGGAATATCACCGAAACGATCGCCGTGATCAAACGGCTGAAAAAAGTGCTGCCCGATGTGAAAATCATCCTCGGCGGTCCGGAAGTCTCTTATGAAACGAGGCTGTTCATGGAGCAGCATCCGTATATCGATTATGTGGTCGCTGGCGAAGGAGAACAGACGTTTCTCGAACTGCTGCAGGCGCTCGCTGCCGGGCGGGGGGCGGAAGGGATTCCGGGCGTGGTCTACCGGGACGGCGACATGATTTGGGAAAATCCGCCGCGCCCGCTGCTGTCCAACCTGAACGTGATTCCGTCGCCTTATCAGGACCGGCTGGAAGAATTGGAAAACCGGATCGTCTATTTCGAATGCTCGCGGGGATGCCCGTTCAAATGCCAGTATTGCCTGTCCTCGATCGAAGACGGCGTGCGGTATTTTCACCTCGAGCGGGTGAAGCGGGACCTGAAACGGCTGATCGATGCCGGGGTGCGGCAGATCAAATTTGTCGATCGCACGTTCAACATTCATAAGCGGTATGCGCTGGAGATTTTTCAGTTTTTGATTGACAACCGGCGGGACACGACGTTTCACTTTGAAATTACGGCCGATATCCTCAAACCGGACGTAGTCGATTTTCTCAATGAGCATGCGCCGAAAGGCCTGTTCCAGTTTGAGATCGGCGTGCAATCGACCAACGACCTGACGAACGAGCTCGTACAGCGCAGGCAAAACTTCGAGAAGCTGGCGAATACGGTTCGCAAGATCAAGCAAGGCGGCAAAATCCACCAGCACCTTGACCTGATCGCCGGGCTGCCGGAAGAAGATTACGCATCGTTCCGCAAAACGTTCAACGATGTGTACGCACTGCAGCCGGACGAACTGCAGCTGGGATTTTTGAAGATGTTAAAAGGCGTGGGGGTGAAAATCAGGGCGGCCGAACACGGATATGTATGGAACGATGAGCCGCCATATGAGATTTTGTACAACAACGTGCTTTCCTACGACGATATCCTGCGCCTGAAAGGCGTCGAAGACATCCTGGAGCGCTACAGCAACTCCCACAAATTTGACGTCTCGTTGCCCTATATCATCGCGCAGGAATTTGCGACGCCGTTTGACTTTTTCCAGGACTTCGCGGACTACTGGGAGACGCACGGCCTGTTCAAAATCGGCCACCGGCTGAAGGCGCTCTACCAGCACCTCTACGACTTCCTGCAAACGAGAAACTCGAAGCACCTGCCGGTGATTCGCGAACTGCTGAAGCTGGACATGGCGCTGCACGAACGATCCCGCCAGTGGCCGGATTGGATTCGTCCCGAGGACGATCCGGCGAGGGTGGAACAGACCTATCAGCTTCTGCAGAATGAGGCTTGGCGGCAGGCGAATATGCCAGTGCTGGCCGACGTACCGCCGCATCTGATCCGGAAAAATTCGTTTGTGCTGACACTCCGCTGCGATGTGGACAAGGCGGTGCTAGAGCCGCAGCAGACGCAAACCGGAAACGAACGGAGCACGGTTGTCGTGTACTACGACGCCCCGCACAGACAGGCGGGAGCGGCAGATTACTTTGTGCTGTCCGAAACGGATCGTCTGGTGGCTAGCAAATAAATCGATCGGTTTCGCCCTTGGCATGGTTTGCAGTGCCGCTGCCAAGGGGATTCTTTTTGTCTGCACATGGTGAGCCGGTTTTTGGCTCATTCTAGAACGTAGCTTCCAGTTTCTACACAAGTCCGTTCGTTTCGATTACAATGAAAGAAGTGCTTTGTACATAAAATTCCAATGCAAAAGGAGGCAAACTTGTGGACCAATTGATGACGATGTTCAAAGAACTGACGGAAGCGGCGGGCGCACCTGGCCAGGAGGAGGAAGTGCGCGGCATCATGCGTCGTTATCTGGAGCCGTTGTCGGACGAAATCCTGACCGATCGGCTGGGCAGCATCATCGCGAAGAAGACCGGCTCTGCCGATGGGCCGAAAATCATGCTGGCGGGCCATCTGGACGAAATCGCTTTGATGGTGACCCATGTCACGTCGAAGGGGTATATCAAGTTTCAGCCGCTCGGCGGTTGGTGGTCGCAAGTGATGTTGGCGCAACGCGTGTTGGTCAAGACCCGCAAAGGCGACATCGTCGGTGTCATCGGTTCCAAGCCGCCGCACGTGTTGGCGCCGGAAGAACGCAACAAAGTGGTGCAGATCAAGGACATGTTCATTGACATCGGCGCTTCCAGTGCGGACGAGGCGAAAGAGTTCGGCGTTCGCCCCGGTGATCCGATCATCCCGATCTGCCCGTTCACCGTGATGAAAAATGAAAAATTCATCATGGGTAAGGCGCTCGACAACCGGGCGGGCTGCGCGCTGGCGGTGGAAGTGCTGAAGCAGCTGCAGGATGTGCAGCATCCGAACGTCGTGTTCAGCGGCGCCACGGTCCAGGAGGAAGTGGGGCTGCGCGGGGCCACCACCTTGCCGCACGTGGTCGAACCGGATATTTTCTTCGCTTTGGACGTGGGAATTGCCGGCGACACACCCGGCATGACCGACGATCAGATGCCGAACAGCAAGTGCGGCAAAGGTCCGCTGATCGTGCTGTACGATTATTCGATGGTGCCGCATAAGAAACTGTTGGATCTGGTGCTGGACACGGCGGAAGAGGAAGGGATTCCGGTGCAGTTTGAATCGATGCCGGGTGGCGGAACGGACGCCGGCAAAGTGCATTTGTACGGAAAAGGCGTCCCCTCGCTGTCGATCGGGTTCGCGACCCGGTACATCCACAGCCATGCGTCGATCATGCACCGGGATGATTTTGAAAATGCGGCGAAACTGCTGGTGGCCGTCATCAAAAAATTGGACGAGAAAACGTTCGCCTCACTGTTGAACTATTGATAGAAGGCTTTGTCCGCTGCCCCTGCGAGGAAGTCGGAATTTTCGACGGAGCCTGGCGCACTTCGTGGGGCATTGCGCGTACCGTACCTCTTCGGATTTTTCCGAAGAGGTTTTTTGATCATGGACGATCAACTCGGCGTTACCCGCATGGACGCGGGTGTTTTTAGCCGAGTTTCCTTGCGCATACTAGGTGTGCATACGGGAGGGGTGACCATGCGAACCATCCTTTTGAATCATTCATTGATAACTTCGCTGATCGCGACCGTGCTGGCCCAGTTTGTAAAAGTGCCGATCCATTATATCGCGAAGGGGGATTGGGATTGGCGGAAACTGCTGGCCTCCGGCGGCATGCCGAGTTCCCATTCAGCGACTGTCTCCTGTCTCGCTGCCAGCCTCGGGATCACACATGGATTTGAGTCCCCAATATTTGGAATAGCCGCCATTTTGGGGTTGATCGTGATGTATGACGCGGCGGGGATTCGTCGGCATGCGGGGGAGACAGCGATGGCGTTGAACCGTTTGGAAGCCGAGTTTGATAAGCATATTGAGGAAGAATACAAGGGGAAAACCCGGCTCGACTTTACACGGAGGCATAAACGCCTGAAAGAAATGCTGGGCCATCAGCCGGCCGAAGTGGTGGCCGGAGCCGTTTTTGGGGTTGTGGTGGCGCTTGTTTTTCAGCGATTTTGGTACTAAATGAAGCGGGAGGGATTCAGATGACTGTTCCGGTGCGCGGAAAAGCCGTGGTCTTGCCCCGTTCCAAGCCGTTCATGCCGGATTTCGTATTTTTTGAACCGAAAGCGTTGGACTATGAATTGGGGGACACCCTGTACCGAAAGTTTCGGGACATGGAGATCCCGATCAAAATCACCCCGTCCCACAACCGGGTGACCGGGATTCCCGGCGACACCCCAGCTCAGGCATACCGAAACGCGAAAAACACGCTGGTGGTCGGCATCAAAAAATCGATGGACCTGGAAACGTCAAAACCATCGGCCGATTATTCTCTCCCGCCGGCGACCGGCTGCATGGGTCACTGCCATTATTGCTACCTTCAGACCACGATGGGGCGAAAACCGTATATTCGCGTGTACGTCAACATCGATGAAATCTTGGCCACCGCTGAAAAGTATATGGAACGGCGGGCGCCGCAGATCACGACGTTTGAGGCGGCATGTTCGTCCGACCCGGTGGGAGTCGAACACCTGACGGGCTCGCTGAAGAAGATGATCAATTTTTTTGGACGGCAACAGTTGGGAAGGCTGCGCTTCGTCACCAAATATGCGCATGTCGACTCGCTGCTCGATGCGCAGCACAGCAAGCATACCCGGTTTCGGTTTTCGGTCAATTCCGAGTACGTGATCAAAAACTTCGAACCGGGCACCTCCTATTTTCACGAACGGGTGGAGGCGGCGGGAAAAGTGGCGCGGGCCGGCTATCCCCTCGGCTTTATCGTGGCACCGATCATGATCTATGAGGGCTGGGAGAAAGGGTACCGGGAACTGTTTCAGCGGTTGGCTGGCGTGTTGGTGCCCGAGGCAAAGCAAGACCTGACATTTGAATTGATCCAGCACCGGTTTACGGCAACGGCGAAAAAGGTGATTCTCGAGCGGTATCCGAAGACGAAACTGGACATGGACGAAACGAAGCGCAAATACAAATGGGGGAAGTACGGGCGCGGGAAATGGGTGTATCCGGACGAGCAGGCGCAGCTTTTGAAGGATACGATTTCGGACTTGATCGCAACGTATTTTCCGGAAGCGAAAATTGAATACTTTACATGATGCATCCAACAACGCGAGGGGTGTAGTAGGGTGGTCGACAACCAACCGGAATTGATCGAGGAGACTGTCAGCCGGGTTGAAGATGCGGCGGATGAAGCAATCCAGGCGGCGATGGTGAAAACGGCGATTCGCGCCAATCTGGCGGGTGAATCGGCCGGGCAAACGGCGTCCTTGACCGAAGTCGCGGAAGAAAGGGCGCGGCGGGAAAAAGATCGCCGCCAGCCGCAAGGGTATCCGGATGACCCGCAGCGCGGCTGAATTTTTCAATTGTGCACAGGAGGTGGGAACGATGCCGGATGAATCCCAGTTTACGGAACAAACGTTGCGGAAAGCGGAAGATACGCAGGATGTAACGATCGGCATGAGCCAGGCGGCGATGCGCGCCTTCGTCGAAGGCCCGATCGATCGGGCAACCCCGATCACGCGGATGGATCTCGAACAGTCGGCGATGGCGGATGACAACCGGGAAGATGCACAACGTGACGGGTTCCGTTACGATTATGATGACAATCGATGAATAAGCAAAAGGAGTCGGAGAACCGGCTCCTTCTTCCTCAACCAAGCTCTCCGTGCAGCCACACCATATTTCGCCGACACACGTACTCAAGCAGGGACTAGCACCAGGCTCCTTCCCGTTCAATTTTTTCGATCACCGTTTGCAACGCCATCCGTTTGTCGTAGACCACATTGCTGCCATAGATGATCATCTTCGCGTCCGGATTCTTATTGGTTCCGATCGCGTAAAATTTGCCGTCGATCGTTTCAAACAGTTCGATCAGAAATTGGCCTTTTTCGCTGTTGTAGTCGTACAATTCCTTTTTCAGCAGTTCCGCCCCTTCCGGCAGTTCCACCTCGCTCCACGTCGCTTGTCCCACATTCAGTCAGCTCCTTCCGTGAATTTCTCCTCTATTTTACATCCCCGGGTTGGTCGATGCACAGTGTTGTAAGCAGCTGGTGTAATTCTTCTGCGGAAAGGGTAAGATGGAAGTGAGTCATTTCGATTCCTCCTTGGGATATGGTTGTAGACAAACTCCATGATTCCCAAAAAAGAGGATTGAAATGACTCTTCCTATTTCAGATCCTTTTTACACATAATACCGGACACAACTGGGTTCAAAAGGAAGAGAGTTTAAGATGGGAAGTAAAGTAGCGTATTCGCTTGATGCCCAATCGATGTCGGTTAAAGCTGTTCCGGTTACGGAACATGCACTTAACCTTGGCCAGGATAAGATGCAATTTGTTATTGTCAACGGTCACGCGTTTGCAGAAAACTTGGAAAAAACTAAGCGCACAGAAACCGGAGAAATTGTAATGGATGTATCAGACTATTCTAATTTATGGTTGGTGTCAGATGATGGAACGAGAGCACGACCGCTTTTAGATAGCGCAGGTTATGAAGCATTAAAGAAGAGAATTGCACAAGATAATCTCAATAAAGGTGAAGACAAGCTCTTTCTGGTATGGGGTTACAATCCTCACCCCGTTAACGGAGGAAAACAGATCGCCTATTCTTCGAATAAAAATCTGATCCCTTTAGATAAAGATGATTACAGCGTATATGTTGTAAACACTGATGGAACCAATGAAAGAATTCTGCTTGATGCTCAAAAATATGGTGGACTTCGCATTGTTGGAACAGCAAATGAAATGGTCATGGCCCACAGCCCGAAAAATCACTCGCTTATTGTTGGTAATGTGGTTACCGGAGCGACAAAAGATTTACTGATTGAAGGATGGCCAGAGGCCGTGTCACCAGATGGTACGTATGTTTTCTTTCGAAAAATGGAGGACAATTATATCAAACAAAATGATCTTTGGATTCTCAACTTGAAAACGGGTGTTGAATCGAAAGTTACCGGAATGCCGCAAGGGTATTTCTATAATGCTCCTGGAGAATGGTCACCCGACGGCACCCGATATGCATTCTATGCGAATGGTCAAAACAATGTTAACGACAAGAAAATGTATAGAGATAATAACCTTCTTGTCCTGGTAGATACTGTTGCCAGTCACGTAAAATGACGGCGTAAATCTCACCGACAATGACGGGAGAAGGGGAACGCCAACCTGCCAAATCAATGAGAAGTGTAACGCCGCTCAAAACGAAAGGCACACGCTGCTCGTTGTGAATAGAAGCGGCATGTGCCAATCGATGTGAGTTGTGGGGACAACGTAAAATCAACTCGTAACGCCGCGCTGCCGGTGTCAACATCGGATGTAAAATCCCCAATAGCATCGGATAGCAATTCCCCAAAATCACCGGCATGATTTCCTCAAAATCATCGGGATGAAT
>NZ_AQXL01000107.1 GCF_000376225.1 Effusibacillus pohliae DSM 22757 | reverse complement strand
CGGCCGTTCTGTTGGCGGTTGCAGCGGATCTGACCGTCTGGTGGCGCGGCGGAGTTCCGGTTATGAACCATATCTACCGCATTGTCTCGGGAGCCCCCAACGTTCATCTGAACGGAACGACACTTCTGTACAGCGGAACATTTAAAGAGTCGAAATTCGCTCCCTACAAACGGAGCGATGAAGGGGTCCAATTGTATAAAGCAGCGGGAATTCCGGAGGGAGTAACACGCCATTGGATCTTTATTCCCCGGGATGACAAGCCTGCTTACCGATATAAATTTCCTGAATACGGAATCGGGTTTTAACAGTTGGCGCACCCCTTAGACCAAGTAACTGGGGGTGCGTGTGGTAAGCATTCTGGTTTGCATCATGGCGTCAAGAGAGGAACAAAAACGTGATGTGTTAATTTTTGCCACCCTGTCCCTGATTGTGCTTGGCCGCTGGCACGATCGGTTGCTTCTGCGCAAGTGGAATGAATCATGGGACGGTTCATAATCCGAACAAAAAACGACCTTACACCTTTATCGTTCGGATTTTATCTTGACGTTTCGCCCCATTCCTGCTACACTCACTAAGGGACAGCGTGTGCATGGCGGCCGCATGTCCCGGGGAACGTATTGATATGGAGGTGTTGCCGCATGGCAACCTTAGTGGTTGTGGGCACCCAGTGGGGCGATGAAGGAAAAGGCAAAATTACCGATTTTCTGGCGGAAAAAGCAGAAGTTGTGGCACGCTACCAGGGGGGCAACAACGCCGGTCACACGATCTCGATCAACGGCAAGGAATTCAAGTTGCACCTGATTCCGTCCGGGATTTTTTATCCGGAAAAAATCTGCGTGATCGGCAACGGCATGGTGGTCAACCCGAAAGCGTTGGTTGACGAATTGACATACTTGAAAAACAATGGCGTTTCGACTGACAACCTGCGCATCTCCGACCGGGCGCACGTCGTGATGCCCTACCATATCCGACTCGATGAGCTGGAAGAGGAAAGCAAAGGCGCCAACAAAATCGGCACCACCCGCAAAGGGATCGGTCCCGCTTACATGGATAAGGCGGCGCGGATCGGCATCCGGATGGTCGACCTGCTCGATCCGGAAGAGTTTGCGGCCAAGCTGCAGCGCAATCTGGCGGAGAAAAACCGGATTTTTGAAAAAATTTACGGTGCGGAAGGGTTCAAATTCGAACAGGTGTATCAGGAATATCTGTCGTACGCCGAAGTCATCCGTCCATACGTGACCGATACGTCGGTTGTGCTGAACGAAGCGATCGACGCCGGCAAAGACGTATTGTTTGAAGGTGCACAGGCTTCGATGCTCGACATCGACCAGGGCACCTATCCGTACGTCACGTCATCCAATCCGGTGGCCGGCGGCGTGTGCATCGGGGCGGGCGTAGGACCGACGAAAATCGACAAAGTGATCGGCGTCGTCAAAGCGTACAGCACCCGTGTCGGCGATGGTCCGTTCCCGACCGAACTGCTGGACGAAACCGGCCAATTCATCCGGGAAACGGGGCGTGAATACGGTACCACGACAGGTCGTCCCCGCCGCGTCGGCTGGTTTGACGCGCTCGTGGTCCGTCACGCGCGGCGCGTATCGGGGCTTGACGGAATGGCGATCACCCGGCTCGATATTTTGACCGGCCTCAAGGAACTGAAAATCTGCACCGGCTACCGGTACAACGGCGAAGTGCTGACAGAGTTCCCGACCAGCCTGAAGGTGCTGGCCAACTGCGAGCCGATCTACGAAACGCTGCCCGGCTGGGAGGAAGATATCACGGGTGTCCGCTCCTATGACGAACTGCCGGCCAACACTCGCGCCTATATCGAACGGATCAGCGAAGTCACGGGCGTTCCGCTGGCGATCTTCTCGATCGGCCCGAACCGCGAACAGACCGTCCCGGTGACGGAGATCTACTAAAGAGAAACGAACCAACCACAAGCAGCCGCCTGCTCGCCAGGTGGCTGTTTTTTTATGTGCTTTTTTGTGGTATATTTTTTAAACCCAACAGTCAAAAAAATCAGACACTATCCGTATGTCTATAATACATTCGGGGGAAAGGGGAGCGAGTGGGGATGAATCTTCTCGAATTGTTGCGCAAGTCAGTAAATAATCACGCTGACCGGCCGTGTCTTCTCTACAAGCAGGGAAAGCGCTATCAGTCGATCACGTACGGGGAATTTTGGGACGCGATCCGGGAGGTTGCGGCCGGCTTGCTGGCATGCGGCGTGCAGCCGGGCGACAAGGTCGCCATTTTGTCCACCAATTGTCCGCAGTGGGCGATCAGCGATTACGCGATTTTGTCGCTTGGGGCGGTTGTCGTGCCGATCTATCCGACCCTGCCGGCCGAGCAAGTGGAGTTCATTTTGCGAAATGCGGATGTCAGTTGCCTGATGGCGGAAGACGCCGCCCAACTGCAAAAAGTGGACGCCCGCTGGCCGTCCCATCTCAAGCTGGCGGTGCAATTTTTCGGGGATCCGGTGGACTGCGGCCGACAGATCCTGACGTTTGCGGACATTCGCGCGATCGGAAAGGAACGGTTGCCGTCGCTGCAGTTGCCCGACATTTCCTCCATCGAAGACGACCAGCTCGCCACGATCGTCCATACATCCGGCACGTCCGGCACGCCAAAAGGCGTCATGCTCACCCACGCAAACATTGTTTCCAATATCCAAGCCAGTTTGACCTGCCTGCCTGTCGAACCGACCGATGTCACCTTATCGTTTCTTCCTTTGTCGCATATTTTTGAACGAACGGTCGGACAGTACGCCGTTTTGTCGTGCGGAGCGGCCATCGCCTACGCGGAAGGCATCGAAAAAATCCAGCAGAACCTGCGCGAGGTGCGGCCGACCGTGTTCACCACCGTACCGCGTCTGCTTGAAAAAGTGTACGCCGGCATTCAGCAGCGGACGAACAAAATTCCGCGATTTTTGCGGGTGGTTCTACCGGTCGGTTGGTTGATCCGGCGAAAATTACGGGCCGGCTTCGGCGGACGCATCCGCTACATCATCTCGGGCGGAGCCGGATTGGCTGCCGATATTGCGGAATTTTTCCATCAGGCCGGCCTGCCTGTCTATGAAGGATACGGGATGACCGAGACGGCGCCGGTGATTTGCGCCAATCGCTACAACGAGGCGCGGCCGGGCACGGTCGGCAAACCGATTCCCGGCGTGCAGATCCGGCTGGCGGACGACGGGGAACTGCAGGTGAAAGGCCCGAACGTCATGCAAGGCTACTACAAAGCGCCGGACGAGACAGCCAATACGTTCACGGAAGACGGCTGGCTGCGCACGGGCGACATTGCGGAAATCGAAGATGGTTATGTGAAGATCGTCGACCGCAAGAAAAACATTCTGGTGCTTGCCACCGGCAAAAATGTTGCCCCGTGGCCGATCGAGAACAGCATCACGTTGAGCCCGTACATCGCCGAGGCGGTGCTGATCGGCGACCGGCGAACTTATGTGGCCTGCCTCCTGGTGCCCGATTTTGCCGCGCTGGCTCCGATCGCCGCCGAGCACAATCTGGGCGATGACCGGCACGTGTGGCTGCAGTCGGAGCCGGTCCGATCGCTTATCCGGCAGGAAGTGATGCGCGCCGCCGAGAAGTTTGCCGATTTCGAACGGCCGAAACGTGCAGTCCTGCTGGCGAACGAACTGAGCATGGAAGCGGGGGATTTGACGCCCACGCTGAAAGTCCGCAACAAGGTGATCCTGCAAAAATACGGACCGCAGATCGAGTCGATGTATGCGGGCGAAGAATACCTGCCGATTTTTGACCAAACGGATGAATCGGTTCAAACAACGGGCCAACCGCTTCCGGCAGCCGGCCAGCCGCAGGCGACCGAACAGGGACGCAAACGACCGATCTGGCCCTATGCGGCAGCCGGCATTCTCTTCGGTATCCTGGTCCGGTTGTGGGTGAGATAGGAGGGAAGAGCATGAACTATTACACGCGAGCGATCCTCGCATTTGGCATCCCGTTCGCCGTCGTGGCGTGGGCGCCGGTGCCCCATCTGCATATTCCGGAAAAACTGGACGTCCTTGGGATGATTCGCCATATCAACGCCAACAACGAAGGGATCAACAGCGTCAACGACAAGATCCTGAAAGACATGGAGAACATCAATCGGCAGTCGGATACGACCGCCCGCATTCATAACGGCCTGCTGACGCTGCAACAAGGGATGTCAGAGCAGGACGCGTCCCTGGCAGACTTGAACCGGCTGAGCAGCAAACAAGTCGAGCTGAGTTCGAGCTTGAACCGCTTGGCCGGCATCCTCGCAACCGATCTGCGTGATGTTCAGCAGGCATCCGCCAGCCAATTCGGTTCTGTGCAAAAGCTGCTGGAGACCGCCAACTCGTTGAGCCGGCTGGCGCAAGAGGTGGCCGATGTAAACGGCAGCATTGCCGGCAAACTGGACCGCGCCACACAAGCGAGCGGCCAGGTTGCATCGAACATGCCTTAACGCACGGAGGGGAAAAGCGATGATTTTGAAAGCGTTGGGTTACTTGGGAATGACCGCGGTGGTCGGTTTGCTGGTGCAAACGATGGTGACCACCTACTACCTTGGAAAAATTGACTCGGGCCTCAACACGAGCCTCGATTCCACATCCCGGCTGATCTCCGTGCAGAAGGCGATCATCGAGAAAAACGAGTCGCTTGGCCAAGTGATCGCCACCACCAAACAGATGAATCAGCAACTGGGGTCGTCGTTGCAGGTGACGCAGGCGATCCGCTCCAACATCCAACTGATCAATCAGTTGAACGCCGACACGCTGCAGCTAAATCAAAATATGATTGCATCGGGCAGTCAAAGCAACCAATCGCTGCAGTCGATCACGAGCGGTATGGAGCAACTCAAACAGGCGACTGAACAACTCTTCCGATCGCTCCAGCGGCTCCAGCAGCTGACTGAGCAAGACCGGGCCAATCTGCAAAAGATGAAGCAGTACACCGAGCAAATGAACCAAAAAACGCCGGGGGTGTCACCATGAATCCGAAAGACTGGCTGCAAGCGCTTTCCATTCCGAAATTGATCACCGTCTTGTGTTTGCTGGGACTTGGCGTGAACGGCCTGGTGCAGATGGGTGTGCAGCGGGACATTGCGGTCAAATCGGAGAAGCTGCGCGCCCAGGTCGTGGAGGCGCAACAACTGTCCGACTCCATGAAAAGCGGACTCAATGGTCTGACCGAGTTAAAAGACACAACCCTCCACATGGCGGGCACAGTCAAACAGCTGCAATCAGCCACCCACGACATGCATCTAGGGCTGGTGACGCTTGACCAGACGGTTGCCGGCATTAACCAGTCGGTGCAAACGATCGGCCAATCGACGCAGCAATCGGTCAGTCAGATTCAAACAACAGAAGCGACCGCCCGCGCGCTGCTCGATTTTTTGCAAAAGATTTCGCTAGCAAACGGGCAAGTGATCGCCAATTTGAATCAAATGATGCAGGACCAGCAGCGGATCAACCAGAACCTCGACGAGATGAACCGGAAAACGGCAATTTTGCCAAGATGGGGGGGCAACTGATGATTCCAAAACTGCAGGTGAATCAGGTTCCGCGGTGGGCGTGGATCAGCCTGGCCGGATTGCTGCTGGCATCCGGGATCGCCGGACTGGTGGCGTCGGCCGCCCCGAAACTGCCATTTGTACAATCGGGTGACCTGCTTGGAATGATTCATGAACTCAGCGGCACCACCAACCAGATGCTTGACAACACGAAATCATTGCATCAACAGGTGCAAAAGGTGGAGGCAAAACTGGGCCAGCTCAATCAGCAAGAAGCGATTTTGCAAAAACAGACGGAAACCGGCAAAAACCTGATCATCGAACTGAAAACCCAACAGCAGTTGACGGCCGAAGGTGTCAGCTTGATGGAACAAATTTTGCAGCGGGAGCAAACCAGCGTTACATGGACGAACAAGGTGGACAGCCAGGTGCGGCAACTGACGCAAGATGTGGCGCAGAATGCGGAAATCCTGCAGAAAGTAGCCGGTTCGTTGCAAGTCAGCAGCCGCGAATCAAGAACGCTGAACGATCAAATGGACCGACTGTTGGCGGAACTGCAAAGATCGCAGGATGCGTTCAGGCTGTTTGGCAAACTGAAGGACCTTTTGCGGCAGCCTTCCACCGTAATCAATGACGTGCTCCGTGGTTTGCAGCAGCAACAGCCACCATCAGTGATCGAACACTTGCTGCGCGGCGGGCAGACGCAACAGACACCTTCCGTAATTGATCCGCTACGCAGTTTGCTGTAGGACATTCGGCCGGGTGGCCAAAGCACAAGACGGGGAGGGGAAGTCATGATGGGAAAATGGGTCACGATCGGCTTGATTTTGTTGGGGACAGCGGGCGGCGGTACGTTCGGCTACAGCCTGCTGCAACAGGCCGCCATGCAAGCGAAGATCAACAAGGCGATGGATGTGATCAACCAGTCGATTGTGACAACCGGGCGTTTGGTGCAAGAAACATCCGACACGTTGCAGCCGTTGTACGAAACCAGCAATGCGTTGAGCGACATTGAACAGCAACAGGAGCAGATAGTCAATAATTTGGCCGGGATGAACGACAGACTGCGGTCGATCGGCAATAGTGAGCAAGCGATCATCGCGGGACTCGATTCGTTAAATCAGGTGACGCAATCGGCAAGCGGCGCCTTGTTCAGCATGAGCCAGGTGAATTCCGGCATTCTGCAGGCGAGCAACGTCTCTGCCGGGCAAAGCGGGCAGGAAGCCGGCCAGGTCATGCAGCTGAACCGGTTGACGCAACAATCGATCGCAAAACTGAAGGAACTGAACGACAAACTGTATCCGCTCCGGCTGCTTCCGTAATAAGGGGTTCGCATATGCCCGCGACCTAGCACAAATGGAACGAAACACACACCGTTTCTCCCGAAAGGAGGAAAGCTGCTATGTATGAAACAGTGCTCACGATCAGCATTTTGTTGCTGGCGTACGGTTGTATTCGCTATGGGATTGCAAAATGGCGGAGGGAACCCAACCCTTCCCTGCATACGTTGTGGATTCCGGCGGCCGCCTTTTTTTACGCCGCATGCGTATCCGTCTTTGTCTGGATCTTCTAGCGGCAAACCGATTGACATCCTGCGGCGTCTCCAGTATGATCAAGGAGACGTTTGCAATCGGCTCGGTAGCTCAGTCGGTAGAGCAGAGGACTGAAAATCCTCGTGTCGGCGGTTCGATTCCGTCCCGAGCCACCAGACAACTCAAAAATGATGGGCAAAAAAGCGGGTCTCTTCGGCTCGCTTTTTTCCTATTCGACTATTCGACGTGTTTTCATTCTGATGCAGAAGCAGGATGTTGTTGCACAACTCAGCTTGCACGGTCCAAAAAAGTTGATTTTATAGGATGTTCATTGTTAGTATCGGACTGAGGCAGGCGTTAAGGAGGCGGATCGAGGTTGAGGCGATATTGGGGAAACTGGGCAGGCTTTGCCGTTTTCCTGTTGATCACCTGTTTGGGTGCAGTACTGCGGTATCTGTGGATCGTGAAGATACCAAATCCGCCGATTATGGATTTTTTAGGCTATTACAAGACAGCGCTCAGTTTTTACCGCCATCAGGGGTTGGCTGTCGACGGGGAACCGGCCGGATATGTGGGGATTATGTACCCGTTGGTGCTGGGCTGTTATTTTCTCTTAGTCGGCCATTCCGATGTATTTACGGCAAAAGTGTTCAACGTGATCATTTCGACTGCTTCACTGGTCGTTTTTTTCTTCATGATGCGCAAGCTGTTGCCGAACAGGCGGCTGGCCATGGCGGGATATCTCATCCTTGCGCTTTTACCCAATTATATTGCGTATAACAGCGTACTCGGCTCGGAAATCCTGTTCACGTTCCTGTTCGCTGTGACATTGTGGATTAGCATTACAAAGGTGGACAACCGCTGGCGTTACCCCTTGCTGGGCATCCTTTGTGCCGTGACGGCTCTAACTCGACCGTTTTTCCTGGCTTATCCCGCGGTCTTGGTGATGCTACATTGGATCCAAACAAAGAGCCTGAAACGTTCCGTGGCGATGGCGGCCTCCGTGTTTGTTGCGATGGCGTTGACCCTTTCACCGTGGATCTATCGGAACTACAAAACGTTCGATGCATTCATTCCGGTTTCTTACAACGGAGGCGTCAACCTGTTCATTAATAACAACAGCGACAATCTCCACGGTGGCTACATGCCGCTGGAAAAAGTGACACCACGGGAAGGGTTCAAGGAAAAACTGCGCTCGGTTGGCGCCGAGTATCCTCAGTATTCCCCAAAACTTGAGCCCTTGTACCGGGCGGAAGCCCAGCATTGGATTGTGACACACCCGCTTCAGTTTTTGCAATTGGGCGTTGCCAGGGAAAAGCTGACTTTTTTTAGTGGAGCAAACGATATTGAAATGTGGGCGATTGCGGAAAACGCCAATAAAAACACGAGACGATTTATGTTGTTTCGACACATTTCGGACATCGTCATCCATGTGTTGAGCGGTTGTGGTCTGCTGTTCTTACTAATTAACATCCCGAAAACTGTGGTCGCCATAGTTCGAAAGCGTCGTATTGCGGATTTTCCGTCCGTTATATTGACGATGAATATTTTGTTTTATGCTGCGATCTATTTTGTTTTCGAAGGTCAGGCGCGCTACAATTTCCCTGTGTTGTTTTTATTGGTGATCGCAACGCTTGCTTTCGCATATAACGCAATGCAATTTGACCGTTTAATGGAAAAGGATCCGGTCAAACCTCAATCGCTCCAATAACGAATTAGGATATTTTGTAAAATAAGATCGTCTCGGTTTGGCCGCGTGCATCGAGGCGATCTTTCCTTTTATGCGTGATTGCTTTGGTTCTCTCCCGGGCCAAGTGAACCTAGGTGTTTCCCCCATGTTGTTTGATCACTTCCACAGCCTGCTCCACCTTGTCTTTCGGGCAGACCACGGTCATCAAGATATCCTCGCCCGAGACGGGATCGCCCGACAGCCCGCTGGCGGACGGATCGGCTGCAATCAGCACGGACGCGTCACGGCTGGAAATGTCGTCCATGCCGAGCGTCACGTCGCCGAGTGACGGGATTTTTCCGGTGATCGGGTTCATCAGGCGCTGCGCCGGCTGGCCTGGATAGGGCGATACGCGGTCGATTTGCACCGTTTCGATCCCCATTTTTTGCAGTTCCTCCGACGCTTTTTGCGCCACATCCGGATCTTTGAATGATGCAAGAATCGCCTGTTCTTTCAGCGGATCAAACGGATTGTTCAGCGGTCGGTTGACTGGCATTGGCATCGATTCCTTTCCCGGTTGATTTGATTCCTCTGCGGAGCGGGACAGATGACGGCCTGTTGCTTCCACTTCTTCGCTACCCGTTAGTCTGGACCGAGCAACGGTTTCCCATGCTGGAACAATTTGTTATGAAGGAATTTTGCCGCAACAATTGAAGTAGATAATGGATAGGCGAGCAGGAAAGGGTGGAAATGCATGAACCAGAAAATTTTGGTGGTCGAAGACGAGCTGCCGATAGCCGATATATTAAAATTTTCCCTGGAGAAGGAAGGCTATGAGGTGATCCTCGCCCACGACGGGGAAGAGGCGGTGGAGATGGCGCACGCGGAACAGCCCGATTTGATTTTGCTCGATGTGATGCTGCCGAAAAAAGACGGTTTTCAGGTCTGCCAGGAAATCCGTTCCTTCCTGGCGGTGCCGATCATCATGCTGACCGCCCGCGATTCGGAGATCGACAAGGTGCTCGGATTGGAACTCGGGGCGGACGATTATGTGACCAAGCCATTTTCGTCACGGGAATTGATGGCCCGCGTCAAGGCGAACCTGCGGCGGCAGAACCAGGAACCGCTGCTGCATGCGAAGCCCCGTTATGTGATCGATGAGCTGGTGATCGACACTTCCACCTACCAGGTCACAAAAAACGGGGAAGTGCTGGACCTGACCCATCGCGAATTCGAGTTGCTGGTGTATCTGGCGAGACACCGCGGCACCGTGCTGACCCGCGAACATCTGCTGCAGGAAGTCTGGGGATTCGATTACCTGGGGGATATCCGCACGGTCGACGTGACGATCCGCCGGCTGCGGGAAAAGATCGAAACGGATCCGAGCGATCCAAAGTACATTTTGACTCGCCGGGGTGTCGGATACTGCATGAGGAGGTAGGTCTCCTTGTTCCGAAGCATTCGCGGCAAACTCGTGCTGATGTACCTGCTGCTGATTTTGTTTGCGATGCAGTTGATCGGCGTCTATTTCATTCGCTCGGTCAACTCCTATTTCCTCGGAAATTTTTCGACAACCATTAACACACAGGCGCGGTTTTTGTCCGCTCAACTGGAACGCTACATGGAAAAAGAGATCACCCCGGAAACGGTGAAAGATATCGACAATCTGATTACTTCATTTGCCTCCGAATCGGAAATCTACGTGTTGAACAAAAATGGAACGATCATCGCCACGTCAGCCGACAAGTCGTATGTCGGACAGAAACGGCTGCGAACGGAGGTGACCCGGGCGCTGCTCGGCAGCAAGGACGAAGTGATCCGGGAGGATGCGCCGACCGGGCAGCGGTACACTTTTTTGGCTGTGCCGATCAAAAACGGTTCGGAAGTGGTCGGCGCGGTTTATCTGGTTGCCCCGATGAACAAAATTTACAAAACGATCAAAGAGATCAACGTGATGTTTTACACGGGGCTGCTGATTGCGCTCGTGCTGACGGCGATCCTTGGTGTGGCGCTGGCGCAGACGATCACCAGCCCGATTGTCGAGATTACGAGGAAAGCGAAGGCGATGGCAAAAGGCGATTTCAACCAGACCGTACACGTCCGCAGCGATGATGAGATCGGCCAGTTGGGCGAAGCGTTCAACTACTTGATCCACCGCTTGCAGGGGGCCTTGGCCGAAAACGAACGGGAACGGGAAAAGCTGGAGGCGATTCTCACCCATCTGAGCGACGGGGTGATCGCCGTCGATGCGTCCAACCGAATCGTGCGGATCAATCCGGCAGCCAAATTGTTGCTCGATTGCGAAGAAGACCCGGTCGGGCAGCCGATCAGCCAATTGCTGATGATCGAGGAAGAGCAGGAGAAGGCCGACTTCCTGATGGCTGGCCGGGAAATGCAGTTCAAAGGGCCGAAAGGACGCACTTTGCAAGCGTATGCCTCGCCGATTCGCGGCGAACAGGGGCATGCCGGGCTGGTGATCGTGATTCGCGACATCACCGAGGAAGAGCGGGAAGAGCAGGCGCGTCGCGATTTTGTGGCGAATGTGTCGCACGAAATCCGCACGCCGCTGACGACGATCAAAAGCTATCTGGAAGCGCTCGAGGATGGGGCGGTCGAAGAGCCGACCCTGCGCACCCGGTTTTTGCAGGTGATCCAAAATGAAACGGAACGCATGGTGCGTATGGTCAGCGAATTGCTGCAGCTGTCGCGGCTGGATGCCGGGAAGATGCAGTGGTCGTTCGCTGGCACCAATTTGCTGCAGATTCTCGATGAGGTGGCGGATCGCTTTTCGTTTCAATGCCGGCAGCAGGAAATTTCGATGTTTGTGGAAGTGCCGCCGACCCTACCAATGGTCTGGGCCGACCGTGACAAACTGGTGCAGGTGCTGGACAATCTGGTTTCCAATGCGTTGAAACATACGCCGCCGCAAGGGATGATCCGTTTGACGGCCAGCACCCGGCAGGATGTTGTGGAAGTGAAAGTGATCGATTCCGGCATCGGCATCCCGCCGAAAGACATCCCCCGGATTTTTGAGCGGTTTTACCGGGTGGACAAGGCGCGCTCGCGAAAATTGGGAGGCACCGGCTTGGGACTGTCGATCGCCAAACAGATCATTGAAGCGCACGGCGGTCACATTTGGATTGAAAGCGTGGTTGATCAAGGAACCACAGTCACCTTCACTCTGCCGGTTGCAAAGGAGGGGGCGGCGTGACGGCGAATCGCATCGAACGGGTGAAAAGCGCCCTGTTGGCAGTGTTGGTGGCGTTGTCGATCGTTTTGTCGATCGCGCTGTGGACGAACACGCCCGTGTTCGAGCCGCTGGATCAGGCCGGGTATATCCCGAATCCCGCTTTCGGGTTGGGAAAAAGCGTGGATCAAGTGCTGGTGCCTGTACAAATCTCGGCGCGGCTGGAGGACAAGAGTTTCACCGTGGCCGGACCGTTTACGGACGCGTACGAAAAAGCGTGGGACGAGCTGAAAAAGCTGACGGTCCGCGAGTGGCTACCGGTGGTGGATCCGGCCGCACTGCTGCAGGCGATTCACGCCGCCCCCTACATGCAATTTCAGTTCGGGACGGAATTAAACGCGGAACAGGTGTTTCGCATCCTGAAGACGATCGCACCCAACCAGTTCCCGCTGAAGGTTACCGCGATTCTCGTCTATCGGGACCCTGCCGGTGCCGGTTACGCGGCGCTGGTTGCGAAAGGACAGCCGGTCTACCGCGGCCGAATTGCGGAGCAGGCCGGACTGTTCCAGCAGCTGGCCCAGTGGGGCTCGCTGCCAAAGTATGTGGAGCAAACGGGAGCGAACGGGCCATTTTTGCTGCCGAACGAAAAAATCAGGGTACCGGTGATCACCTGCAAATCGGTACCGCTGCCGGCAGATTCATTGGCCCGGACGTTTTTTGTCGATCCGACGCTGACCCGCAGGATTCAGGAGCGGGACGGTTCGCTGATTGTGACGGACGGCAGCCGAACGGTGCAGATCTCTGCAAAAGGGCGCAAAATCCACTATTCCAACCCGCAGCCGCTGGAAAAACAGCAGGACTCGCAGCCGAAAGACAATGCGTTTCAGCGGGCGGTCGCGTTTGTCAATGAGCATGGCGGCATGCAGGGGGCGTATGTCGGCCGGCTGCAAACCGCCTGGGGGGAGCATCAAGAATATCTGTTCAACGAGTACCGGCACGGACTTCCGGTGTTGTCAGGAGTGACAGGAATTCAGGTGGCGCTGAACGGCAGCGAAGTGGTGGACATGACCCGCAGCGCGATGTACCTGGGGGCCGTTCTGAAAGAAGAGGTTGTGGAGATTCATCCTCCTGCACCAGCGATTCGGCAGGGGGCGAGCGATCTCTACCTGGCTTACGCTGCGAAGGAAGCGGAAGGGAACGTCCGGCTGCAGCCGGTATGGGTCGTGGAATACCCAAGGACACCGACGGCGATCTACGATGCGCAAACGGGCGAGAAATGGCTCGATACGGGGGAATGACAGGTGGACTGGAGCCGGGCGAAAACCTATCTGATTTTGACGTTCCTGCTGTTGGATATCGTGCTTGGGTATCAATATTGGCAAGCCCGCACCGAACAGGCCAGTTACGTCCAATCGTTCGCCGAACAGCTGGCGGAAGTGCGGGAACTGTTGGCTTCGCAAAAATGGGAGTTGCGTACCGAGGTACCGAAAACGACGCCTGAACTGGGATTTTTGCAAGTCCGGTACCTGCCGCTGCCGCCGGACGAATGGGCGAAGCGGATCGGCGGCGGCAAGCTGCTGCACCAGGGGCCTGGTCAGGTGACGGTTGACTTGTCGGAGAAACATATCGCGGTCAATCTGGAAGAAGACAATCCGGGCGACAAGGCGCTCGCCCAGATCGGCGCCAAACTGTCGCCGAAAGAGACGTACCAATACGACCGGAAGCTGCAGGAATCGAAAGACAGCGGCATCATCCAGTATCTGCAGATGTATAACAACTACCCGATTTTTTCCGCGCCGTTGGAACTGGTCGTGCAAGGGGGAAAGCTGATCCGGTATCAGCAGACCGCGCTGAATGTGGTCGGGGAAGGCGGCGGCAGAAAACAGGTGATTTCCGCCCTCCACGCGCTGCGATCCTTGTCCGAGTCGATAGACAAATCAGGGAAGAGGGCCGATAATAGGGTCATACGGGAAATTCGGCTCGGCTATTACAGCAAGCCGTTCAATGCGGACGAATGGTACCTGATCCCGATGTGGAGAATCCTCAGCGATCGGGAGGTCTATTACGTCAACGCGTTGACGGGGGAAGTCGAATTGGCAAGATGACGGGGACAAGCAGGAGGGCATTCGATGTTGCGGTTTAGTGTGCTTGCAAGCGGGAGTTCCGGGAACGCGGTGTATGTGGAAACGGAAAAAACCCGGATCCTGATCGACGCTGGCGTCGCTTGCAAGCAGATTGAAACGGCGATGGCGGAGATTTCGGTCTGCTTGGAAGACTTGGACGCCATCTTGATTACGCATGAACATTTCGACCACATCAAAGGTGTCGGGGTGGTCGCTCGGAAAATCATCAGCCAGCGGCGAAAAAAAGGGTACGAACGAACGGAAATCCCGATCTACGCAACCGAAGGTTCGTGGCATGACCTGCACAATGTGGTGAAAGAGTACCCGGAACCGTACCGGAAAACGGTTCGCGTGGGGGACAAGCTCGAATTCGAGGACCTGCTGATCGAACCGTTCCCTTTGTCGCATGACGCAAGAGAACCTGTCGGCTATGTGTTCTATCACGAGAACAACAAACTGACGCTGGCGACCGATCTCGGGTACATGAGTTCACGCGTGAAAGAAACGGTTGCCGACGCGGATGCGTATATCCTGGAAAGCAATCATGATATCAACATGCTTCGTGTCGGACCGTATCCGTGGCATCTGAAAAAAAGGATTTTAAGCGACAAGGGGCACTTGTCGAATGAAGCGGCGGGCGAAGCACTTGTCGACATCATGTCGGAACGGACGCTGGACGTGCTGCTCGCCCACCTGTCGCAGGAAAACAATTACCCGGAACTGGCGGAAGTCACCGTTCAGGGCATTCTGGCCGCGGCGAACAAACAGGTTCGCCTGCATCATACATATCCGGACAAGCCGACGGCGCTGTATGAGATCAAGCCGCGGTAGGCGCCTGTCCGCTGATGGGCCGGCTGTGTTCCGGTGGCGGTGTGCGGGAGCCGGGGGCGAACGGCACGCGCCGCCGTTTCCACTAGGGGGCTGCACCGCCTGCAGCCCCCTAGTGCTGGGCCGACGTAAGCTGCTGGTCGATTTGATGCTCTAGTTCCGCATCGAGAAGCTGCGCTTTGCCCAGCACTTCCTGCCGGCGGATCAGCCCTTTTTCCACCAGCAGTTCGATCAGCGCGGTCAACAGCAGCGTATTTTTGTAATCGATCTCTTTCAGATCGGCAATCTGTGCGAGCAAGTCGACCTCGGCTGTGAGGCGGCTTTTTTTCATGAGAACTCCTCCTCGAAATGGCGTCATTTTACTAGTATGACCGTTTGACCGATCCTGAAACCGGGTATGGAATGTGTAAGCGGGAATCTGAACAATTTATGTAAAAACCGCTTGATAAGTTGAGAAAAAAAACGCTTGGTTTGTATAATTGAAGTGTGCCGTGGTCTATACTACGGCATTAGATTCCTCAAGGAGGGGAGTGCGATGGGATTTTACGACGAGTTCGATGCCAAGCCGAAACGGACGTCCGCCCAATGGCTGGCATCTGTCATAATCGCGGCTTTGGTCGGCTCGGGCAGCACGTTGCTGCTGGTGCCAACGATGCTGAAAGCGAATTTGATCAAACTGCCGGAACAGAGTCAAACGGTGATTTCCAACGGCAACGGTCCGGTGCAAGGTGTCACCTATAATGTAAATTCGGATATCGTGCAGGCGGTCAATCGCGCGAAACCGGCCGTCGTAACGGTCGTCAACCTGCAAAAAGTGGACAGCTTCTTCTCGCAAAAGGATGAGCAACCGGTCGGCAAAGGGTCCGGCGTGCTGATCGACAAGCAGGGCCATATCGTCACCAACAACCATGTGGTGGACGGTGCGTCCGACGTCGAAGTGGTGATCAATGATGAGCATGTGAAAGCGAAAGTGCTGGGGACTGACCGCTTGACCGACTTGGCAGTCTTACAGGTTCCAATCGACAAGATCAAGGATATTCAACCGATCGAATTTGGAAGTTCCGACGCCCTGCAGATTGGGGAACCGGCGATCGCCATCGGAAACCCGTTGGGTGAGTTTGAAAAAACGGTTACAGTCGGTGTGATTTCGGCAAAAAACAGAAAAATCCCGGTTGAAGATCCAACTGGTCGAGTCACGTATGAGCAGACAGTGCTGCAGACGGATGCCGCGATCAACCCGGGAAATTCGGGCGGCGCCCTGGTCAACATCAAGGGGCAGCTGATCGGAATCAACTCGGCGAAAATCGCCAAAAGCGGAGTGGAAGGCCTCGGCTTTGCGATTCCGATCGATGAAGCGAAACCGATCATCAATCAATTGATGACCAAAGGAAAAGTGGTGCGGGCGGCGCTGGGGGTTGGTTTAGGCCTGGATGTCCGAGACATTCCCGAAAACTATCGGGCAGGCTTGACGATCGACTACGGTGTTGTCGTCTCCGCAGTTCAACCGGGCGGACCGGCGGATAAAGCGGGTATCCAAAAAGGCGACGTGATTGCAAAGATCGACAATGTCAAGATCAACACATTCCTTGACCTGCGAAAATACCTGTTTTCCAAACAGCCGGGTGACACTGTGCAGGTCACAATCTACCGGAACAGCCAGGAGAAAACCGTATCGGTTACATTGGGTGAATTGAAGTAGTAAAATAAAGAAGGATTGCCTATGATGCGGGCAATCCTTTTTTGTTGGGCGTTGGTATGGCTCCTTTAGCGGAGACTGCCGCCTTGCTTTGTTGACCGAAAGTCGACCCGACATCAAAGATCGTCTCCCTAGTATTTTGCGGTGGCCAGGGAAGCGAATCCATTGTTTGGAAAATGGTTCCTCGATCGTGCTATAATACTGTCAACATGGAGGTGCAGCATGATCACAGCGTGTGAGGAACATATCGATATGGCCTTGGACGAGTTTGTCAATACATATCAGGAACCACCCGAATTGCGACTGATCGAGGAAACAACCGTATTTGAAGACTGCCGCTCGAAATGCCAGTTTTGCGGCGAACCGGCCAAATATCTTGTGACAAGGGACGAACAGTAAATTTTTGATCGCGCCGGGGTTGTGGACGGCGTTTCATCTTGATTACGTCAAGGGGCGGCTCCTCTTCAACCCATGATCCGGCGGCAGGGGATCCAGTATGAACATCACAGTAGTAGCGGTTGGAAAATTGAAGGAAAAATACTGGGTGCTGGCGAATCAGGAATATGAGAAGCGGCTTAGCGCCTACGCCAAGGTGAAAATCGTCGAGGTCGCAGACGAACCCACGCCTGACAATCCATCTGCAGCCCAGGCGGAAGCGATCAAGGCGAAGGAAGCAGTACGCATTTTGGCCCAGATTAAGGAGCGGGATTATGTAGTGGCGCTCGCCATCGAGGGACAAGCCTTCACATCCGAAGCCTGGGCGGAGTATTTCGGACGGACCGCAAGCCAAGGGTACAGCAGCTTTGTCTTTGTCATCGGCGGCTCGTTGGGGCTGCACCGATCCGTTCTGGAACGTGCCAACCTGCAACTGTCTTTTTCAAAGTTCACCTTCCCCCACCAGATGATGCGGGTGATTCTGCTGGAGCAGATTTACCGGGGATTTCGAATTTTGCGGGGGGAGAAGTATCATAAGTAGCCAAATCGCACGTAAATAAAATCATTCTCATGTCAATAGATATAGCTTTGCTTTAAGGAGAAATCGCATGCAAAAAATAATCAACATCATCCTTAGCCGAGACCTGTCCAACTGGAACGAACGTAATCAAGAAGCATTTGACGAGCTGTTTGGTGCAAATGGTGGCCGGTATCCGGAAAGTGCTCGAAAAAGTGTCAAACTGCGCGCTCCTGAGTTCCGTGGAGATTCAGGAGTTCCGTTTGCTGCGTACATTCATCCTTCGAATCCTGATTCAGGTGCTTATGGAGGGCTGAGTTTCGTCATTTTTCCGGTTGAAAACGAACCGTGCCTGGTTGGGTTAGTTGTAGGTACAAAGGGACTCAGCCCGGACGAGGCTGTCTTGTCGAGGCCAGGCCATGCGAGAAAGGTTCAGTCTATTTGCCAATGGTTGAATCACCAATACGGCAAGGGAAAATTAATTGCGTGGGCTAAACATGACCCGATCCGAACAGACTTGAATGTTCCTGATTCTGTAAAACGTGAGTTTTCGTTGTACGAGTCGGTGTTCAAACGGTATGGTCACGAAATATACGGTCTTTTTGTACCCAATGCCGATCAAGAGGCCACGCGCTCAGCGGTTACTGCGTTTCTCGACTTGATGTTTGAAGAACGTGGCCATATGCCATTAAAAGGTGCACAGGCCGAATCTGAAACCATTCGTAGTCAATATCTTTCACACATGATGCCGACCGTATCGGAAGAGGATGTTATCGATCTCCTGAATGCTAGAAGGTTTGTAATCCTTCAGGGCCCGCCTGGAACCGGTAAAACCAGGATGGCCCGCATACTTCTCAATGAACATTTTCACGGAAACGGTTTCTCTGTCCAGTTCCATGCAAATACCACTTACGAAAATTTCATTGGCGGTTTGGCCCCAATGCGGACAGAAGGCGGATTCGGATTTCAATTTGCTCCCAAGAAAGGACATCTGATGGTAGCAATCGAGCGAGCTCTGCAAAATCCGGACAAACCCTACCTACTGCATATCGATGAGATTAACCGTGCGGATCTGTCGAAAGTACTGGGTGAGGCCATTTTCTTGTTTGAAGCGAACGCCGTGGAGGAGCAACGGGATTTGATGCTTCCGTATGACTTTGGCGAACCGTTCTATGACCGGCTTTGGTTGCCAAGCAATTTATACATACTTGGAACGATGAACAGCGCCGACCGCAGTATTGCCATCCTGGATATTGCCGTACAAAGGCGTTTTGCTTTTGTGAACGTTTGGCCGCAACTGAGTGTGATCCACGAGCATAGTAATGAGACTATGCAGCAGTTATTTATGGAACTGCAGTCCATTTTTGTGGAATACGCCAACGACGAGGCGATGTCGTTGATGCCGGGGCACTCCTACTTTCTCAATCCGCATGGAACCGATGACCTGTCCTTGCTTCGGGCAACTCTGCTGCCATTGCTGGAAGAGTACCTGGTGCAAGGGTATGTCACCGGCTTCTCTGAACAGATTCGCGCCTATATGCAGAAATTGAGGGTGTGACATGAAAAAGCGCAAGCGACAGTTTCGCCTCCTTCCCAGAAACGAGCCCCCTGCTGGTCAATCCCTCATTGAATTGTCAGACACCACGCAGGATCACCAAATCCCGGCTTCCATGCTGTTTCGCGATTATCGGGCCAGAGACCCGCATCCTATGGAAGCACGGCTGGCCCATTTATTTATCAAAATCAATCGAGGGATTATGCGGGATTTTGGCGTTAGCGCCGATGTCAAGTATGACGGGCAGGACGTAATGATTTCGTTTCAAACCCAATCTCATGTGGGGGCCATTCCACTTCTGTCCCCTACTACTGGTCAAGCAGATTACGGATTGGTGGTCCGACCTCGATTTGAGTGGATGGGGATCGGATCCATGCTTGGGGTGATGAATTGGCGAGTGGTTCCATCGATTCTGAACCTGCCTACTTTGCCTCAATCTGATCGCAAGATTCCGCCGTGGGTTCTGTCCTCCACCATTTTATTACGCTTGCGTCAGTTACTCGAAAACCTGGATCGTCAGTTCATCACGAAAGAAGAAGATCTGACATCTCCCAAAGGGACGATCCGATGGGATACATACGTTTCCAACCGAGTCGCGAATGCCCGGTTGTTGCAAGTCCCCTGCCGGTTTCCGGAGCTAGAGGAGAACCGTGAACTGAAAGCTGCCATCCACTATACGCTTCTCAAACAGTGGGCCGGTTTGGAATCCCAGCGGCAAGCGGGGGCCATTGTTCTCCGACTTCTCGATTTATGCCAGTCTCTCCTACAAAGAGTTAGACATATTCCTCCGAAGAAACCGACTGGTGTGTACTTGGACGCTTGGAAAACCAGAAGAGGGCATACGGATGTGTTCCGAAATGGACTCCAAGCCATCCACTGGACTGTGGACGAGCGAGGATTGGCTGGAATAGGAGAATTAGAAGGACTGTCCTGGATGATGCCCATGGAGACGTTTTTCGAGGCGTGGGTGGAAACCATCGTATCGCACTTGGCAAAGAGATACAGTGGCGTAGTCCGTACAGGAAGAAAGCGGGAGACAATCATTCCGTTACGATGGGATCGGCCGTATTTGGGGTCACAGAAGTATTTGCTGCCCGATCTCATTTATACCAGGGGGAATACGACCATTATTTTTGATGCCAAATACAAGAATCATTGGGAAGAGATGAGCGTGGAGCGGTGGGGTAATCTCGATGAGACACTGCGAGAACGTCATCGGATCGATTTGCTGCAGGTTCTAGCTTACTCTTCCATATCGACTGCTGAGAAGACCATCTGCTGTATGGTGTATCCCTGCCGTAGAAACACTTGGGAATCGTTGAAGGAACGAAACCGACTTTTCCACCATGCACACATTGGGGCGGGGGAAAAGACGATCGTGCTCGCACTGACGGCTGTTCCGATGGATGGGCAGATCGATCAGATTGCAGAGAGCATGCAAGCCATGTTGAAAACGGTGTGGACCCTAAATCAGTAAAAAGCCAGAGGTTGGACAAAACAAAAGGAATTCGCTGGTGAGCGCGGTTACAGGATAACTGTAAAAACCTCAGTTCCATTGAATGGTTCTGGGGTCTAACCCCCCATTCATTGCCCATATCCGATAGGTACGATAGAATGACAACCCAAAGCCGGGCGTCTCGATGCCAACAAAACCACCACAACCATCACACCCACACACCCGCTTCCCAAAGGAGGTACCCCACCATGTGGAACGAATTCAAAAAATTTTCCCTCAAGGGAAATGTGGTCGATCTGGCGATCGGGGTGATCATAGGGGCGGCGTTTGGGAAGATTGTCAAATTCAAACGAAAAAAAGAAGAAGCTGGCGAGGAGACGGCCAAACCATCGAAAGAGGAACAACTTTTGGAAGAGATCCGGGATTTGCTCAAACAGCAGCAGCAACGGACGTAAGCCTCGTCACTATTTTCTCCCCCGAATTTGTGGTACGGTAAAACTGTTGTCATCCTCTTACAGATCGGGGCGGCGTGTATGTGGAAAAATCGGAATGTCTGGATTGTGCTGGCCGGGGAACTGATTGCGGGGCTTGGGCTGTGGACGTCGATCATAGCAAATCTGGAGTTTATGCAGCGGCATGTGCCGTCCGACTTCCTGAAATCGCTGATTTTGGCGGCCGGGTTGTTGGCCGGTGTGCTGGTCGGCCCGTACGCGGGAAACGTGATCGACTCGAGCCGCAAAAAAACCGTCTTGCTCTATGCGGGGCTCGGGCGGATGGTGAGCGTGTGTTTCATGTTCCTGGCGCTCTCTTTTGAGTCTGTCTGGTGGATGGTGCTGTTTGCGGTGACCTTGCAGGTGGCGGCCGCCTTTTATTTTCCCGCCCTGCAATCGGTGATCCCGTTGATTGTGAAGGATCAGGACCTGTTGTCGCTGAACGGCGTGCACATGAATGTCGCCACGGTGGCGCGGATTTTGGGAACGGCGCTGGCCGGGCTGATGCTGGCGGTGATGAGCCTGTCCGCCCTGTATGCCGCTTCGCTCGTTGCCTATGCCTGTTTGCTGTTCGCCACCTTTTTCCTGCGAGTCGATGAACAAAAGCTGGCGGAGCGGCGGAACCGGACGGCTGAGAAAACCGGCTTCCGCGACATGTTTCCCGTCTTGCGGCAGTTCCCGGTGGCGGTGATGGTTTTGGTGCTGACGGTGATTCCGTCGGAGTTCATCGGCGGGTTCAACCTGATGGTGATCCGGATCAGCGAGATGCAGAACGACCCCCAGGTGAAGGGGCTGCTGTACGCGGTGGAAGGCGTTTGTTTTGTGCTCGGTTCGTTTCTGGTGAAAAAATGGGCCAACGGTCGCGAGCCGGTCAAGCTGTTGCTGCTGTTTGCCGGGGGGATCGCGGTGGCCCACCTGTCGCTCGCGCTGGCTGACCACCGGTGGACCTCCCTGCTTTCGTTTGGCCTGTTCGGCCTTTGCGCCGGGTTGTTTTTCCCGCTCGTTTCCACTCTCTTTCAGAAACAGATTCCGCGGGAGTACCACGGCCGATTTTTTTCGTTTCGCAATATGATGGACCGGGTGTTATTCCAGATCGTGCTGCTGGCGACCGGACTTTGCCTAGATACGATCGGGTTTGCAAAAATGGTGCTGCTGTTTGGGACGATTTCGTTCTGCATTACGATCTACTATGCTCTCGGTGTGAAAAAACGGCTCCTCTGTATGGAGAATCCGGAGATCAGGCAGCAAACGTGATGGGGGCGGTGATCCCCCAACCGGACTATGGTACAATATGGTAGACGGAAAAATCAAACGCGAGGGGGAACCGGGAATGCCGAAGTATATTTCCGATTGCACGGTGCTGCATAATGGGGTGGAAATGCCTTGGTTGGGACTTGGTGTGTGGCGGGTGAAGGAAGGGCAGGAAGTGGAGAGCGCCGTACGGTGGGCGATTGAGGCCGGTTATCGGAGCATCGATACGGCTGCGATATACGGGAACGAGGTGGGCGTCGGGCGGGCGATCCGCGATGCGGGTGTGCGGCGGGAGGATCTGTTCATCACCACGAAGGTGTGGAACGCCGACCAGGGGTACGAATCGACGCTGCAAGCGTTTGAACAAAGCCGCAAAAAATTGGGCCTCGACTATATTGATCTCTACCTGATTCATTGGCCGGTGAAAGGCAAGTACAAGGCGACCTGGAAAGCGCTCGAAAAATTGTACAAAGACGGCTTCGTGCGGGCGATTGGAGTCAGCAATTTCCAGATTCACCACCTGCAGGACGTGATGGCCGATTGCGAAATCAAGCCGATGGTCAACCAGGTGGAATTCCATCCGCTGCTGACCCAGAAAGAACTGCTCGGGTTCTGCCAAGCGCAGCAGATTCAGCTGGAAGCGTGGAGTCCGCTGATGCAGGGGAACCTCGATCACCCGACGCTGGCGGAGCTCAGCCGGAAATACGAAAAAACGCCGGCGCAGATCGTGCTGCGCTGGGATTTGCAGCAACAGGTGGTCACCATTCCGAAATCGGTGACGCACAGCCGCATTCTGGAGAACGCGAATGTGTTCGATTTTGAACTGTCCACCGAGGATATGGGGAAAATTGCCGCGATGAACCGGAACAAACGGTTTGGCCCCGATCCGGACAACTTTGATTTTTAACCGGCATGAACAGGGATCCATCCACGCTGCACAGGATTCTCGTGGGCCTGACCGGCTGGGGCGACCACCCGGACCTGTACCCGACCGCGCAAGCACGAAAAAATAAGCTACGCACTTACAGCGCCCATTTTCCGATCGTGGAAGTGGACAGTTCGTTCTACGCGATCCAGCCGGAGAAAAATTACAGCAAGTGGATCGCGGACACCCCTCCCGATTTTTCGTTCGTCATCAAGGCCTATCAAGGAATGACCGGGCATTCGCGGGGAGACCATCCGTTTGCCAGCCTGGATGAAATGTTCGAGGCGTTCAAGCGGTCGATCCAGCCGGTGATCCAGGCAGGCAAGCTGAAAGCGGTGCTGTTTCAGTATCCGCCCTGGTTTGAATGCACCCGCATCCATGTCAACGCGCTGCGCTACGCCAGAGAGAAAATGGGGGAACTGCCGGTCGCGCTTGAATTCCGCCATCGAAGCTGGTTTGCGCCGCCGATGCGGAACAAGACGTTGGCGTTTATGGAGCGTGAGGGCTGGATCCACAGCATTTGCGACGAGCCGCAAGCGGGACCCGGCTGCGTGCCGACTGTTTTGCACGCAACCAACCGCCGGTTGACACTGGTGCGTTTTCATGGTCGCAACGCAAGCGGCTGGAACCATACCGGTGACGAAACATGGCGGAATGTCAGGTACCTCTACCACTATAGCAAAGAAGAGTTGCTGGAATGGAAAGAGAAACTGCAGCTGCTGCAACAGACAACCGACGAAATCTGCCTGATTTTCAACAACAATTCGGGCGGGCATGCCGCCGCCAACGCCAAACAAATGATGCGGCTGCTGGGGATTGAAAATCAGGGTTTGGTGCACGGGCAGCTGGATTTGTTTCAGCTTTGATTTCAGACCTCCCGTGAACTTGAGGGATCCGGGAGAATTTTTTGTGTTCTAAATTACTAAATGTTATCAATATAATAGAATATTGTTATATAGAGAAGGAAGGTGATCGAATGAGCGAATCCTCGCAGCAGCAGACGGAGTTGCTGGGCGTTACGCCGGATGACCGACTGGAGCTTGGCGATTTGCCAAGCGGGTCAGAAGCGTTTCTGCTGATCAAAAATGCGTTGCAACGGCTCGGGGACATTCGGATTTTGGAGGTTGTTAGCGCGAATCCGCATTTCAAGGACGATCTGCGCAGTTGGTGCCGGCTGCATAAAGTTACATTGCTGAATGTGATGGACGGAGGTGACCACTACCGGTTTTTGCTCCGCAACACGCATCCTGCCGGCGAACAACCGGATTGGGGCACCCGGATCCCCTTGCGGGCGGGCGGCAAGCTGGATATCCGCGATTGGTTTCAGGGACGCGTCGGGGATCTGCTGGAACAAGCGCCCGCTTATATCGGATTCGTTCCGAGGGGAGCGGTGGCGGAACCGGGCGTGCCCGATTTCGGTTTTGACCTGAACCGCAAGGAGGAAGTGTGGGCGGACAATCTGCTCGATTTGTACGAGCAGGCGAAAGTGAGCCAGTGGAATGCCACCACTGACATTGCCTGGGACCGGTTGCGGCCGCTGCCGGACGACATGGAGTGGGCTGTCTGCCAGATCATGACCTTCCTGGCGGAAAACGAGTACTCGGCTCTCTACATCCCCGCCAAATTCATGGCGCGGATCAATCCGCACTACATCGAAGTCCTGATGTACCTGTCGACTTTGGTGCAGGACGAGGCGCGGCACATCGAAGCGTTTGCCAAGCGGGCGCTCGCCAACGGTGGAGGATTGCAGTATTCCTCGACGCTGACCGAGCGGTCGCTGCACAGTTTGTTTATTCAGGAGGATTATTTCAAGTCATCGTTTTTGCTGCATGTGTTGGGCGAGGGCACATTTCTCGACCTGCTGAACTTCGTTGAGGAATACGCGCCGGACTCGGTGTCCGAACAGATCGTCCACCTGGCGAAAATCGACGAGGGCCGCCACGTCGCCTACGGAATCGGGCACGTCCGCCACATGTTGCAGCGGAACCCGAAGCTGGTGCAATCGCTGGTGGAAGCGGCGGAGGAACGGAACGAATATCTGGCGGGGGCCGGAACCCACGAAAACTCGCAGCTGATGGAAGCACTGGCGATTCTGGCGGGCGGCGGCCGCACCCCGGAACAGCTGAAAACAGGCTTTGCAAGGGTGAAACGATTGCAGGAAGCGATGTACGAGCATCGGATTCAACGCATGCTGCAAATCGGCATGGACATGGCAACAGCAGAGAAAATTTCAACTGCGCATACACCCAATTTTATGTAAAAGGGGAGCTGGAACAACATGGCATCCGTATTGGAACTGGCGAAACAAATTACCGATGAAGTGGTTGCGCCGCTGGCGGCGGACATCGACCGCAGCGGGCGATTCCCCAAGGAAGCGTTCGCAGCGTTTGGAAAAGCGGGCTTGCTCGGTTTGCTCGTGCCGCAAGAAGCGGGCGGTTTGGGCGGAACGCTGGAAGATCTGGTGGCTGTCACGGAAACGATTGCAGAAAGCTGCGGATCGACGGCGATGTGCTATTTAATGCACTCCTGCGCGACGATGGTCATCGCGGCAAAAGCGACCGAGAACCAAAAGGAGCGGTATCTGCGCCCGATCGCCGAAGGAACAAAAATCGGGACGCTCGCTTTCAGCGAAACGGGAACGGGGGCCCATTTTTATTCGCCGGAGATCCAGGCGGCACGGGACGGAGAGTCGTTCGTTCTGAATGGCCGGAAAAGCTTCGTGACGAACGGGGATCAGGCCGATTTTCTCATCGTGCTGACCAACGCGCCGGACGCTGATAAAGGATTGAACATGTTCATCGTCGACAAAGACACGCCGGGCGTCCGCTTTGCAGGCGAGTGGGACGGCATCGGGCTGCGCGGGAACAACAGCATCTCGCTGCTGATGGAAAATGTGCGGGTGCCGAAAGCGCAATTGGTCGGTGCGGAAGGCGACGGGATGGACCTGATTTTTCAGGTGGTGGCACCGAGCTTTATTCTGGGTGTGTCGGGAGTCAACGTCGGCTTGGCGCGAGGCGCGTATCTGGCGGCGCTGGAGCATGCGAAAATGAGAAAATACGCCGATGGGCGTTCGCTGGCGGAAATCCAGGCGATCCAATTTTACCTGTCCGATATGTTCGGGGCTGTAGAATCTGCTTCCCTGTTCGCCCGGAATGCGGCGAAAGCGGCGGTTGAAGGACGGGAAGACGCGGTGCTGCGCGTGATGCAGTCAAAGGTGCTGGCTTCCGAAAGCGCGGTCAAAGTGACCAACCTGGCGATGCAGGTGTGCGGCGGCCAAGGCTACACGCAAAAGCTTCCGGTGGAGCGGTATCTGCGCGACGCGCGGGCAGGAGCGGTGATGGCACCGACCACGGAAGTCTTGAAGGAATGGGTCGGCAAATCGGTTGCGGGAGTCCCGCTTTTCTAAGGCGCGGGGTTGCTACGCCGGGAGGCCGCCGGGTTGCGGAACAACCGACCTGCTCCCGAGCTTGGCCGCGAGCGGGTGCACCTGGCGGGAATATAAATGACGAGGAGGAACTGACCATGGCGAGCAAACGGGCATTGTTGGTGGGAGCTGTCGCCTACGATCCGAAGGTGATCGCGATTTGGGACATCATCCGGGATTATTACCAGAAACACGAGTTTCCGATCGATTATGTTTTGTTCTCCAACTATGAAGCACAGGTCGATGCGCTGCTCAACCGGTTTATCGACATCGCCTGGAACACCAACGTGGCGTATGTGCGGATTCAGGCGGCGCTTGAAGGCAAAGCGAAAGTGCTGGGGATGCGCGATACGGACATTCACTTCACATCGAAAATCGTCGCGCGGGCGGACAGCGGCATCGACTCGCTGCAGGATCTGAAAGGCAAACGGCTCGCGTTGGGTAGCGCGGATTCGGCACAGGCGGCGATTCTGCCGTATCATTTCCTGAAACAAAACGGGATCGATCCGGAAACCGATCTGCAGCTCATCCGGTTTAACCTGGACGTCGGCAAGCACGGGGACACCGGCACCAGCGAATATGAGGTGCTGCGAGCGCTCAAGCAAGGCGAGGCGGATGCCGGCGCGATCGGCGAATCGACTTGGATTCGCATGCTGGAACAGGGACTGGCCGACTCCAGCGAGGTGAAATCGGTCTGGACGTCCCTCGGCTATTCGCACTGCAACTTTACGGTGCTGCCCGATTTTGACGACGCGCTCGGACGACGGTTTCGTGAGCTGCTGTTCGCGATGGACCCGAACGAGCCGGAGATCCGCAAGATGATGGAGATGGAAGGGCTGAACGAGTGGGTTGCGGCGGAAGGAGAGGGCCTTGCGGGATACAAAGTGCTGCAAGAGGCAATGAAGGATCAGGGCTTGCTGTAAAGAAGGGGCTGCTCCCGGTACTTGTGGGGCAGCCCCTTTTAAGCCGGATACTCCCAGCAGGCACAAGCCCGCGTTCCCGGCTTAACGCGCCGGCTGGATGATCTTTTTCACAAATTCCGGCAGTTCGAAGCACTGGTTGAGGATGCCCTCATTCACATACCGCGTATCTTTGTCAAACGGCTGATGGCCGTTCAGGTAGCCGTGGATTTTCGAACCGAGCGTAAAACTCCACAGTCCTCCTGGATAGGTCGGCACGATCGCCGTGTACAGCTTGGTGATCGGAAACAGTTGGCTGACGCGTTGGTACGTTTGCCGCATAATGTCCGCATGAAAAATCGGCGACTGGCTTTGGCAGACCATCAGTCCGTCCGGCTTTAAAGCGCGATGCAGATTTTGGTAAAAGCTCAGCTCAAACAGCTGTTTCGCCGGGCCGATCGGATCGGACGAATCGACGATAATCACGTCGTACTGCGCCTCCAGATTTTTCACAAACTCGACGCCGTCCTGGTAGATAAAACGAACGCGCGGATCGGACAAGTTCCCCGAGACTTCCGGCAAATATTCTTTGCACGCTTTGACCACCAGTTCATCGATTTCGACCAGATCGATCGTTTCCACTTGCTCGTATTTCGTCACTTCTCGGGCGGCGCCGCAGTCTCCGCCGCCGATGATCAGCACCCGGCGCGGATTCGGATGAAAGTTTAACGGAATATGGGAAATCATTTCGTTATAGATATACCCGTCGATTGAGGTGGTTTGCACCACACCGTCGAGCACCAGCATCCGACCAAAATCATAGGAATCGAGAATCATCACGTGCTGCAGTTGCGAATCTTTAGCGAACACCACTTCTTTGATGCGGTAGCTGATCTGCAGGTTTTCCCGTTCGTTTTCCGTCAGCCATATGTCATCATTATGATGGTGCAGAAATTTTGGCAAGGAATTCATTGTAACCTCCCGAATCAGCAGTATCCAAATTCGACATGTCCAGTACGATTAGTCTAGCACATCCATTTTTGAAAGGCCAACGAAAGGGGCGCTCACAGAAGGAAGCCGCTCCACAATTTTCTAGTGTAAAACATGCCGGATCTGCGCAAATTGAAAATACACCACTGAAAGGAGGAACTCTCAATGCCAAACAACAACAACAAGGTGGTCGCTAGGGCAGCTCGCGCTCTGGATCAGATGAAGTACGAAATCGCTGCCGAGTTCGGTGTCGAATTGGGGGCTGAAACGTCTTCGCGTCAAAACGGTTCCGTTGGTGGAGAAATTACGAAGCGTCTGGTGGCGTTTGCAGAACAGGCGCTGGCTGGACAAACCGGTCAAGCTCGATAAATTCATAATTGGTATAAAAGCCCCCGCTTGGGGGCTTTTTGCATGAAAACCAGCTTTTTTCAGAATCGCAAATGTGCTACAGTAAGAACACGGCACGGAACCTGAAGTCAGCGATTTGGCAGACAGCGGGGCGGCCGGTGACTTGCATCGTTGTATGGATTGGTGTTATTATGTTAACTGCTACTTTCAAACGGACAGGTGGTGCTGCTATGAAACCTTATCGAATATTGCTGTACTACAAGTATGTTCATATAGACGATCCCGTGCGGTTTGCGGAAGAACATCTGCAGTTCTGTAAGGAACTCGGAGTGAAAGGCCGCATTTTGGTGGCGGAAGAGGGGATTAACGGCACGATTTCCGGTACGGTTGAGCAAACCGACACGTATATGGAAACGCTGCACAACGATCCCCGTTTTGCCGATATGATATTCAAAATCGACGAAGCGGATGACCATGCGTTCAAGCGGATTTCGGTCCGCCCGCGGAAGGAACTGGTGACGTTCCGGCTGGAGGAGGACATCGACCCGAACCAACTGACCGGCAAATATCTCAAGCCGAAAGAGTTCTTCGAAATGATGCAGCGGGACGATGTGCTTATCCTCGACGGCCGCAACGATTACGAGTATGATATCGGCCATTTCCGCAACGCGATCCGGCCGGGAGTCCGATCGTTCCGCGAATTTCCCGAATGGATCCGCCAAAATCTCAGCCAGTACAAGGACAAGAAAATCCTGACGTACTGCACGGGCGGCATTCGCTGCGAAAAATTGTCCGGCTTTTTGCTGAAAGAAGGGTTCAAGGAAGTCTATCAACTGGAAGGCGGCATCGTCACCTACGGCAAAGACCCGGAAGTGAAAGGACAACTGTTTGACGGAAAATGCTACGTGTTTGACGAGCGGATCTCCATTCCGATCAATCAGGTGGAAGACGTGATCGTCGGAAAATGCCACCACTGCGGCAAACCGGAGGACCGCTACATCAACTGCGCATACGATCCTTGCCATTTGCAGCACATCTGCTGCCCGGAATGTGAGGAAAAATTCCAGGGCTTTTGCTCGGAGGAATGCATGGCTCAGGTCGTCAAATCATAACGCATACCCCTGGTCTTTTCCGACACAGGGGTATTTTTTCTCAGAACGGCTGATTTCATTCGGACAAAACCTCACTCACGGCCGCTTGCACCGTTTTCCGCAGTTGGAGAATTCCTCACATTCCGATTAAAGGTCCAACTGCTCTGCTCTCGCGGGATTTCCCTGCAACACCGTGCGATCCCAGGCCGTTGCAAATCGTGATCCTCCCAGCGATCTTTCATTTGGCAAATGCCCCTTTCCCGGTATTTTTCCTGGTGCGTTGCACAGCAACCTGGCCGGCCCACATTTTTCCGATCACATTTTTTTTAGGGCCGATGCTCACGAAATTTCGTCCAGCGTTTTTTCGAAACTGGGGGCGAGATGCGCGAGAAAATAGTCCAGTTCCGGCATGTTCAACTCCTGCATTTTTTGCTCGATCTGCTTTTGCGCGACGGCAAACTCGCGGTTGCCGGCCGACAGTTCGGATGCGCATTTCAAATAGGCGTCGAGCAAATCGGCCGCTTTCACCCAGTGCCACAGGTGCGGGTCCGATTTTTCCAGAATCAGCGGCCGGTACCTCTGTTGGAGGGGCTCGGGGATCATATTCAGCAGTCGGTCGGCCGCCATTTGTTCGATCTCCCGGAAGTTGTGCAGGATGTTCGGGTTGTGGTGTTTGACCGGAGTCGGAATGTCGCCGGTGAACACTTCGGTGACATCGTGAAACAGGGCTAACGTGACCGCTTTCTCCGTCGGCACCTGTTTGCCAAACACGCCGTTTGCGATCGAGCAAAGGGCGTGGGTCAACAACGCTACATGAAAGGAGTGTTCCGCCACGTTTTCGTCCACTACGTTGCGCATCAGACTCCAGCGCTTGATGTAGCGCAACCGGTACATATAGGCAAAAAAATGACTTTCCATTTTGCATCCCTCTGCATTCGATAAGTGGCAGCAACCGCTTGCCCCAACCAGTGTACCACAACTTCGGGAGCTGTTTGAACTTCAGAAGCTGGAACCAGTCGAACAACCGGGTCCCCTCCTGTTCCGCGATGTCCCGGATTTTGAAGGCTTTTCTTGCGCTGCCTGTCGCAACGCGGATCTGATGGTGGCAACCCGGCTCCTGCTGCAGAGGAGAGCGGGACAACGCACAGGACTGGATGCGGGTGCGCGGTACGATTGCCGTCTCGCGCGCGATATGACGGCACGAATCAGGATTGTGCCGTTTGCGATGGCCCATCCGGTATCGTGAAATTGCCAGGCGCCAAACAGACCGGCAACCGGAACCAGCAGCAGGCTCCACAGCCCATGCGGAAAGAAAGCGATTGACAAAGTTACTGCCACGAGCGCAGCGGGAATCATCATCCGCAATGTGTGTAGCGCCGTTTGGCCCGTGCAGTCAATGGCTGCAAGCCCCTTCGGCAAACGCGGGGATTCGTTTGTTTTTGCAGGCATTTCCCGAATCGTGTCCACGTATGAATGAAACAGGTGGAAAGGAAGTGAGGCGAATGAAACGGACTCCGATCATCGGCATTACCGGCTATCATGTGCGCGGAGAGGAAGGATACGGGGGATCGTTCCGCGGCGTGCCCGGACAGGGATTCAGCGTGGTCGGCCACGATTACATCCACGCGGTGCAGCGGGCAGGGGGGATCCCGTTGGGAGTGCCGGTAGGTGACGTTTCGCACGCGCACGAGGTGATCGAGGCGGTGGACGGACTGATCCTCAGCGGCGGTGAAGATATTGATCCGATGCTGTACGGGTCGCATCCCGATCTGCGCTGCTGGACGATTGTGCCGGAGCGGGACCGGTTTGAACTGGCCCTGATCGAAGAGGCGCTTCGGCAGAACAAACCGCTGCTGGCCGTTTGCCGGGGCATGCAGCTTGTGAACGTATTTTTTGGCGGTTCTTTGTATCTGGACCTATCAGACTGCCCGGGTGAAGTGTTGGCCCATCAAGTTCCGCGGGCACCTCGCTGGTATACGGCACATCGCGTCAATTTGATTTCGCCTGTTTTGCAACAACTCTATCAGGCGGAACAGATCGAAACGAACAGTTATCACCACCAGGCGGTCAAGGCAGCAGGCGGCGGTTTGCAGGTGGCGGCGGTGGCGGAGGATGGGATCGTGGAAGGGCTGGTGCATCCGGATCATCCGCAGCTGCTGGCGATTCAATGGCATCCGGAAATGATGGCCGTCCGATCGGAAGCGGGCCTGATTCCATTCCGTTGGCTGGTTGACACGATTCGGCAACGCAACGGCGGGTGAAGCATGGCATTAACCGCATACGATCGCGGAGGAGGGAGAACCATTGGCAAAATTGGCTGCAGACAGATGGAACTTCCTGTGGATTAACGGAGAAAAAGTGACTTTGACGAAAATGATCGAAGTGCAAAACCCGGCGACCGGCGAGGTGGTTGGGCATGTCCCGCTGGGAGGCGAAGCCGAGACAAGGCGGGCGGTCGAAGCTGCCTGGCGCGCCTTTTCCAAGTGGTCGAAATTGCCCCCGCATGAACGGGCGGGATACCTGCAGGACTGGGCCGACCGGATTCTGGCGAACCGCGATGAGCTCGCATTGCTGCTGACGTTGGAGCAGGGAAAGCCGCTGGCGGAAGCGAGAGGGGAGATCGAGGGGGCGGCCGCTTTTGTCCGCTGGTACGCGGAGGAAGCGAAGCGGGCGTACGGGGAATGGATTCCGGCCTCGCACAGCGATCGGCGGATTCTGGTGATACGCCAGCCGGTGGGGGTGGCCGGCCTGATCACGCCCTGGAATTTTCCCGCGGCGATGGTGGCGCGTAAAGCAGCGCCCGCGCTGGCGGCAGGCTGTACGGTGATGCTGAAGCCGGCGAAACAAACGCCGCAAATTGCGATTGCGCTGTTTGAGCATCTGATGGATACCGGGATACCGGCCGGGGCGGCCAATCTGGTGACCGGTGATTCGGCGGCGATCGGCGGAGCGCTTTTATCGGATCGGCGCGTGCGCAAAATCTCGTTCACCGGTTCGACGGAAGTCGGCAAACATCTGATGCGGCAGGCGGCTGATCAGGTGAAACGGCTGTCGCTGGAACTGGGCGGCAACGCCCCGGCGATCGTCTTCCCCGATGCGGATCTCGACCGGGCGGCCGATGCGATCGTAGCGAACAAGTTTGAGAACTGCGGGCAGGTCTGCAACGGCATCAACGTCATCTATGCGCACGGGGAGATCGCAGAAGCGCTGACCGAAACAATCGTGTCCCGTGTACAAGCGTTGCGGGTCGGCAACGGTTTGGAACCGGGAGTCGCGGTGGGTCCTTTGATCGATGAGACGGCCCTGCGGCGCGTGGAGGCGTTGCTGGCCGATGCGGCGGCAAAAGGAGCGCGGGTGCGAACGGGGGGCGCCAGGTTGACGGATGGGCCGTACCGGAACGGAACCTTTTTTGCGCCGACTGTGCTCGATCGCGTGACACGCGGGATGGCGCTGGCGCACGAAGAAATTTTTGGGCCTGTGGCACCGGTGATCACGTTCGAAACGGAGGCGGAGGTACTGGCCCACGCGAATGATACACCGTATGGCCTGGCGGCCTATGTGTTCACCCGTGATATTTCGCGCGTCTTTCGCATGAGCGAAAGTTTGGAATTTGGCATGGTGGCCGTCAACGGGACGTCCCTCAGTGTGCCGCAAGCGCCGTTTGGCGGCATCAAGGAAAGCGGAACGGGACGGGAAGGAGGCCATCACGGGCTGCAGGAGTATCTGGAGTATAAGTATGTGGCCATGACGCTGGATTGACGGAAACGAGAAGCGTGAGAGGGGGAGGGAGCGTGGAAATGAAACACAAACGGTATCGCGGATTGATCTCGAAAGAGCAGTTGGAGCAGGCGATGATCGAAGGGGAAATCGATACGCTGATCATCGCGATCTGCGATATGCAGGGCCGGCTGATGGGAAAGCGGTTGACCGGTGAGTATTGCCTGCGCAACGGGTTGAAGGGGACCCATTTTTGCATCTATCTGTTGGGGACCGACATGGAGATGAACACGCCGGGCGGCTACCAGTTGATGAACTGGGAAACCGGGTACGGGGACTGGCTGGCGCAGCCCGACTGGTCGACCTTGCGGGTGGTTCCCTGGCTGGAAAAAACGGCGTTCGTGCTAGCCGATCCGGTCGATGAACGGACGGGTGAGCGGGTGGCGGTGGCACCCCGCAGCATTTTAAAGAACCAGTTGGAGAAAGCGGAAAAAATGGGGTTTCGCCTGCAGATGGCCAGCGAACTGGAATTCTATTTGTTCAAGCAAACCTACGAACAGATCCATCAAAACGGATACAGCGTGCTGCAAACGGCGGGCCACTACAACGAGGACTACAACTTGCTGCAAGCAACGCGGAACGAGCTGATCTACCGCAAAATCCGCAACTGGATGCTGGAAGCGGACATTCCGATCGAGTCGTCGAAAGGGGAGGCATGCGCCGGGCAGCACGAAATCAACATGCAGTACGGCGATGCGTTGACCGCCGCCGACCGGCATGTATTTTTCAAGCATGGTGCGAAAGAAATCTGCCTGCAAGAGGGGTATGCGATCACCTTTATGGCCAAACCGGATCATCGATGGACCGGATCGAGCGGCCATCTGCATATCAGCCTGTGGGATGTGAAACAGGAAGCGAATCTGTTCCATGACCCGAAAGGGACGCAGTATGGGATGTCGGAGCTGATGGAATCTTTTCTGGCCGGTTTGTTGGCCTATACGCGGGAGTTTTCCCTGTTTTTTGCCTCAAATGTGAATTCCTACAAACGGTATGCACCGGAAAGCTGGGCGCCCGTGTCAATCGTGTGGAGCCGCGACAACCGGACAGCCGGCTACCGGATCGTCGGCGATGGGGCGAGCCTGCGGATCGAGTGCCGGATTCCGGGAGCGGATATGAACCCGTATCTGGCGTATGCGGCGATGATTGGCGCGGGGCTGCAGGGCATTCAGCAGAAATTGCCGCTGCCGACCGAATTCAGGGGCAACGCTTACAAGGTGTCGGGCGTGCCGCGGGTGCCGGGATCGCTGTATGAGGCGATGCAACTGTGGAAGGAAAGCCGGGCCGTCCGCGAAGTGTTTGGCGGACTGGTGGCCGACCATTATTACAACATGGCGCGGGTGGAGCAACAGGCGTTTGACGCGGTAGTCACCGCCTGGGAGCGGGCGCGGTATTTTGAGCAGGGGTAAACGATCATCTCCCATCAAAGCGACGCAAAGTTTCGAGCGCATTCCGAGTACTTGGGATCCAACAGGTACTGACTCTCAGCGACATGAAACTTGCAAAAGGAGCGGATGAGGATGCGGTTGCAAGATAAGGTTTGTATCATCACAGGTGCGGGAAGCGGCATGGGGCAGACGGCAGCCCGCCTGTTTGCCAAAGAAGGGGCGAAAGTCGCCGTGTTCGAACTGAACGAAGAGGCGGGCCGGCGGACGGTGGAACTGGTGCGGGAAGCGGGCGGAGAGGCCGAATTTTTCGCTTGCAATGTGGCGAATGAGGACAGTGTGAAACAGGCGGTCCGCCGGACAATCGAATGTTACGGCAAAATCGACGTCCTGTACAACAATGCGGGTATCATGCCGGCGGAGGACCACTCGGTGATCGACACCCCCGTCGAGGTGTGGGACCGGGTGATGGATGTGAACGTGAAAGGCATCTACCTGATGTGCAAATATGTGATTCCGGAGATGTTGCCCCGGCAAAAAGGATCGATCATCAATATCGCCTCGTTTGTAGCGTTTATGGGCTGCAGCGTGCCGCAGGATGCGTACACCGCATCGAAAGGTGCGGTCGTGTCGCTCACCCGCTCGCTGGCGATCCAGTTCCGGCCGCACGGAATTCGCAGCAACGCGATCTGTCCCGGCCCGATCGAGACCCCTTTGTTGCTCGATTGGCTGGTGAAAGACGAAGAGGCGAAGCGCATCCGCTTGAGCCGGCAACCGAGCGGGCGATTCGGCAGACCGGAAGACATCGTGCATTGCGCGATTTACCTGGCGTCCGACGAGTCAGATTGGACGAACGGGGCGATTCTGAACGTGGACGGGGGCATCACGTGCAACTATTTTTGATGGAGGTGGGACGGGGATGACGGCGCTGGGGATTTTGCTTGTATTGGTGACGCTCGCGGTGGCGGTGGCGATTGGCCGGAGGGCGAACGAAAGTGTGCGCACATTTGATGAGTCGCAGCATGAGAGCTTTCTTGGCTCCCGGGCCCAACCGAAGTGAAGGGGCAAACATCGGAATCAGAAGGGAGGCATACCGATGGATAAGCGGAAACAGGCGTTGGAAGACAAGAAGCACCTGCATCAATTTGGCTACGCGCAGGAACTGCTGCGCGACATGGGGGGATTCTCCAATTTTGCGATCTCGTTTTCGATCATCTCGATTTTAACCGGGGCGGTGTCTCTTTACGGTCACGGTCTCACCTACGGAGGACCGGGCATAATGGGCTTCGGCTGGACGCTGGTGGCGCTGTTTGTCCTGTTGATCGCCACCTCGATGGCGGAACTGGCATCGGCGATTCCGACTGCCGGAGCGCTCTATCACTGGGCGGCGATTCTCGGCAACCAAAGGTGGGGCTGGTATACGGCCTGGATCAACTTGATCGGCCAGATTGGGATCGTCGCCGGGATTGACTATTCATGCGCTCTGTTTGCCGATCCGCTGCTGGCGGGAGCGTTCGGCTACAGTTCGACCGAAACGACGACGCTGCTCGTATTTGGCATCATTCTCCTGCTGCACGGCATTTTGAACCATGTCGGGATTCGGATGGTCGCGCGGCTGAACGATTTTTCCGCCTGGTATCATATCGCGGTGGTGGCTGTTCTCGTCATCAGCCTGGCGTTTTTTACAAAAAACAGCCTGCAGCCGATCGAGTATCTGTTCCAACTGGGGCAGACATTCTCCGACAAACCGTATGCCCTGGCGTTTCTGATCGGACTGCTGCAAGCGCAGTGGACGTTCACGGGCTATGACGCTTCGGCCCACACGATCGAGGAAACGGTCAACCCGCGGGTGCGTGCCGCGTGGGGAATCTTTACGTCCGTCGCGTTTTCGTTCGTGTTCGGGTTCATCATGCTGGCCGTTGTCACCCTGTCGATACAGGATGCGGCGGCAGCCAGCGGTGCCAGCAACGCGTTTATTTACGTTATCAGTCAAGCGCTGGGTGGCACATTCGGCAACGTGGTGCTGTGGTTGGTGACGCTGGCGATGTGGTTCTGCGGGCTTTCGTCGGTGACTTCGTTCTCCCGCATGATGTACGCTTTTTCCCGCGACAAAGGGATGCCCGGGAGCTCTCACTGGGCGCAAATCAGCCGCAAATACCGCACTCCCGCGAAGGCGATTTGGCTGGCAGTGGTATTGTCGTTTGCGCTGGCGTTGTTCGATTATATTGTAAAATCGGTCAACCCCGATACAAGCTACACCACGCTTGCGTTTCTGACCGCGGTCAGTGTGGTGGGTCTGTACGTATCGTATGGAATCCCCATTTTTCTGAAGTTGCGGGCGGAAGCGAAAGGCGTATTTTTGCCAAAACATTACGGACCTTGGAATCTCGGAAGCTGGAGCAAGCCGGTTAACGCCATCAGCCTGCTGTGGATTGTATTTATCTCCGTCATCATGGTGATTCCCCCGAACGAAAATGCGCTGTATGCGCTGATCGGCATGTTTGTCTTGCTGCTGGTGATGGATTTCGGTTATTACAAGCGGCATTTTGCGGGACCGCAAGCGGCGCTTGCCACTTCGCAGGAGGAAATCAGGCGCAGGGAAGCGGAGTTTGATATGTGAGAGACAACACCACGTCCCCTGTGCCGAACAGGGGGCGTGTGCGTCTGTATCCAGCTTTACACAATCTTCAGCCCCTCGCTGACCACAAACGACACACAGGGAACGCGTTCCGACCGGACTGTGTCTTCCGCCCCGAACACATTCGCCAAAACATACGGCTCACCGGGACGCTCCGGTACATACAGTTCGATCGTCAGATGGGGAGGATCGACAATCCAGTATTCAGGTATGCCAAATCGCGCATACGATTCCTTCTTCATGACCCGATCCCGTTTCGCGCTGTTCGGCGAAAGGATCTCGATCACCAGATCGGGCGGACCGACCACCCCGTGCTCCTGAACGATCGATTTCCGGCTTCTGTGAACCAGCAGGATGTCAGGCTGCCGGGTCTCCGTATCAGACAGGATCACGTCGACAGGCGCATGAAGAATAATGTACTCCTGTTCGCACGAATCGATCAGCGTACGCTCCAACTGCTGGCTGATCCGCTGGTGGGTGGTTGTGGGGGACGGTTTCAGTTCCAGTCTCCCGCCGACAATTTCATACTGGTTACCGTCTTCCGGAAGCTTCAGGTACTCCTCGACAGTCCACCCTGACTCCTTGACTGAAAGCGGCTTTTTCTTGCTTTCATAGTCCATGGGTTCCACCTCCGCGCACACCCATTTTATATTCATTGTCGCACGTATGTTCGTATCTGTCAATTGAAGAGTGGAGCTCCATTCCGATTCACGAAAAAATGGCAAGCGGAGACAAGCGGGCGCGGTGTCATTCTTTCCGCTCTGGGCATAGGTTGTAGCGGAAAAACAGGGGAGGGGCGGATGGGAATGGCAAATCGTCAGGTGCTGGCACACCTGCAAAACAGTCTGTATGCGCTGGAGGTGCAATGCTCGCTGTCGACGCAAATGGAACTGAACCCGGAAACGAAAGCGCTTCCCGGTTTGCGGGACGTGGACAAACACAACTATGAAAGCAGTTACCACCGGACGACGGCGATTGGATGCCTCCGCCGGATACTGGCGGGTGAACGGCACCCGGATGTAATGGGAATCATGATTCGCTGCATGCTCGAGGCGGAAGAGCATGATGTGGAAACGGGAAGAGCCATGGATCGCATGTTGCGGTCGGCCACCACGAGGACGGCCGAACAATGGGTGCGCACCGCGAAGCGGTGGCAGGAGCAGCAATTGGTTCATCTGCGGGAGGCGATCGTTCTCGCCCGGTCGCTGGTCGGCGAGTCGATGTGGGAGTATGCCAAAAAGCTGGAATACTAAAAGAAAATCGCCGTTCGGACCGGGCGGCGGTTTGTTGTTTGCGTCATTTGTCTTGACAAAAACGATCGTACCGTTGTAATATGAAGGCGATTAGTTTAAACGTTTAAACGAAAAAACAAAACGGGGCGAAGAGATGTCAGATTCCACCGCAAACCACCAGGACGTGCTGATGCTATTTCGAAAATGCAACCCGCTGTTTCATGCGCTGGGTGATTCGATGCGGCAGGAAATCATCCTTCTGCTGGCCGATCATGAGAATCTTAACGTCAATCAGATTGCAGAGCAGCTGCCTTTGTCAAGACCCGCCATCTCGCATCATCTGAAAATTTTGCGGGAAGCGGGGCTGGTGTCCGTTACCCGGAAGGGAACGGAAAACTATTACTCCTTGCAATTGGAAGATGCGCTGCAACTGCTGAAAGAACTGATCAAAGCCGCCGAGGAAACCTGCCTATAGGTTGCGATCCGGTCGAAGACCTGTTTTTGCCCTTAACGTTTAAATGTTTAAACCAACAAACCAAATTGGGAAATCGTGCGAAACGGAGGAGAAAAAATGGGGAAAACAGCACTGATTACAGGAGCATCCAGTGGAATCGGCCGAGATTTGACCAAGCTGTTCGCGAGAGACGGATATGATCTTGTCCTGGTGGCAAGAAGCGAGTCGGTTTTGTCCCGGTTGACAAAAGAATTGCAAGAGCAGTTCGGGATATCCGTGAAAGTGATTGTCAAAGATTTGGCGCTGCCCGCTTCACCGGTTGAAATTTATGAAGAACTGCAAAAAGAGTCCATCCGGGTGAACGTGCTTGTCAACAATGCCGGCTTCGGTCTGTACGGCTTTTTCAGCGAAACCGACGGGCAGGCCGAATGGGAGATGATCCAGCTCAATATCGCAGCTTTGACGCAGCTCACCAAATTGTTCCTGCCGGCGATGATGGAACGGGGGGAAGGAAAAATTCTGAACGTGGCTTCCATGGCAGCCTTTCAGCCTGGGCCGCTAATGGCCGTGTATTATGCGACGAAAGCCTATGTCCTGTCCTTTTCGGAGGCACTGGCGAATGAGTTGCAGGGTACCGGCGTCAGCGTCACCGCCCTCTGCCCCGGCCCCACCAGCACCGGGTTTGAAAAACGGGCGGGGCTGGAGCAGTCCAAACTGTTCAAAAGCGGAACCATGGATTCCGAAACGGTGGCGAACATCGGCTATGTCGGGTTGATGCAAAACAAGACGGTTGTGATTCCCGGGCTAAAAAACAAACTGATGGCGTTCTCGGTCCGGTTTCTCCCGCGCAACACGGTTACCCGCATCGTCCGTATGGTGCAGGGGAAGCTAAAGCATGAACCGAGAACGCCCTCGCAAAACATAAAGGCTTAAACCCCCATGCCCCTGGCGGGGCACAACATGATTATGAAAATGTCCTCCAAAGCGATTTACTTTTCGGCGTCCATAAGCGAATATGAAACCAAGCAGGACAGGAAGGTTGTGTTTTTTATGGGGGATCGACCCCGAGGC